>SPDF01000174.1 GCA_004525055.1 Gemmatimonadales bacterium
CGGGGAGATTGGCAGCGCGCAGCCCCGACATTTTCCGCGGAGCAGCAACCAGGACACCACGGGAATGTTGTCGTACCAGGCGATCGGCTTCTCGCAGCGTGGGCAGCGTGACCGGGGCCGGATGACCGACAGCTCTGCGGGCCATCGTGTGATGCAGACGTTCAGGAAGCTCCCCACCATGAGGCCGAGGATCCCGGCGATGATCGTTACCAGCGTTTCAAGCGTCACGCCGCACCTCATAGAGGAGGATTCCCGCCGCCACCGCCACGTTCAGGGACTCCACGCCTCTGGCCAAGGGGATGGCAAGCCGGCGACTCGCTTCTCGCTCGATTTCCGGGCGAATGCCGGCGCCTTCATTGCCGAGAACCAGCGCCACGGGCGCCGTCAAGCGGTGTCCACCCGGGCGCTCGCCGGTGCTGTCCGTCACCCAGAGCGCCGCCCCGACGCGCTTCGCCCAGTCGAGACACTCGGCATCCGTCGCGGAAACGGCGGGAAACCGGAAGAGTGCTCCCATCGACCCGCGCACCACCTTCGGGTTGGTCAACTCGGCGGTGCCCTTGAGGGCGATCATCCCAATGGCACCGAGCCCCAGGGCCGTGCGCGCGATGGCCCCCACGTTGCCCGGATCCTGCACGCCGTCCAGCACGACGACCACGTCGCCCGCGTGTGGCGTTAGCATATCCAGGCTCCACGACGGAGGCTCGAACACCGCGATGACACCCTGCGGGTGTTCCGTGTCAGCCAACCCCGCCAATGCGCGATCGTCCATCTCCGTCAGCGGGACGCCGGCGACCCCGAGCGCGGTTTTGAGGGCCGCGCCCCGCGGGGTAGCTTCCAGCGCAGGGGAGACCGCAGCGTGCCGAAGAGTGATCCGCGCATTGAGCGCCTCTTCGACAAGCCGAATGCCCTCGGCCAGCGCGAGCCCGCGGCGCTCGCGGCCGCGCCGGAGGCGAAGATCGCGGATGAGTGTCTCAACACCGGCCACGGCCACACTCCTGACGGGAAAATGATGCAGATCGCATTGACCATCGCCGGCTCTGATTCGGGAGGCGGGGCCGGCATCCAGGCCGACCTCAAGACCTTCCACCAGTTCGGCGTCTATGGGACCTCGGTCGTCGTCGCCCTCACCGCGCAGAATACCCGCGGCGTGCGCTCCGTGCACGTTGTTCCATCCGCCATGGTCAAGGATCAGCTCGCCGCCATCGCGGAAGACCTTCCTCCCGTCGCCGTGAAAACTGGGATGCTCGCCAGCCCGGCGCTGGTCCGGCAGGTGGCCGACGCGATACAGGGATATGGTTGGTCCCGACTCGTCGTCGACCCGGTGATGGTCGCGACGTCGGGCGACCGACTCCTCGATGCGGCCGCCGAGGCTGTCATCCGGGAGTCGCTGGTGCCACTGGCCAGGGTCGTGACGCCCAACCTCGAAGAGGCCGGGATCCTCGCCGAGATGGAAGTGACGGATGAGCACTCCATGGAGCGGGCCGGTGTCCGGATTCTCGAGCTCGGGGCCAAGGCAGTGCTCGTCACAGGCGGCCACCTGACGGACGAGGTGCTGGTGGATCTCCTGGTCTCTGCCGAGGGCACACGGCGTTTCGAGCACCGGCGCGTGCCAACCACCTCCACCCATGGCACCGGCTGTACGCTTTCCGCCGCCATCACCGCAGGGCTGGCACTCGAACGCCCACTGGAGACGGCGGTGTCCGACGCCATCGCCTATGTCCATCGCGCGTTGCTCGCCGCACCCGGCCTCGGTGGAGGCCACGGGCCGTTGAATCACGGAGTCTAGATCCGCGCCACGATCCCTTCGATCAGGTCGCCCAGTCGCTGACCGACCTGCCCCGCGGTCGCCATCACCTCCGCATGACTCAGTTTGGCTTCTGAGACGCCAGCCGCCGCGTTGGTGACGGTGGAAATCCCCAGACACCGCATCCCACGGGCGCTCGCCACGATCACCTCCGGTACGGTGCTCATTCCCACGGCATCCGCCCCCAGGGTCCTCAGCATTCGGATCTCGGCGGGCGTTTCATAGCTCGGCCCCAACAGCGCCGCGTAGACCCCCTGCTGGAGTTCCGTCCCTTGCTCACGAGCCACGTCCAGCGCGAGCGCGCGGAGCGCCGGATCGTAGGCGGCCGACATGTCGGGAAATCGCAGCTCCCCCGCGACGACAGGCCCCGCGAGAGGATTCCGTCCGGTCAGGTTCAAGTGATCGGTGATGAGCATGAGCGTCCCGGGCCCAAAACTGGCCCGAACCCCTCCTGCCGCGTTTGTCACGACGAGGGTTGTGACGCCCAGTTCACCAAAGAGCCGCGCCGGTAGCGCCGTGACATCCGCCGCGTGCCCTTCGTACAGGTGGAACCGCCCGCTCTGCACCACGACCGCCTGACCTGCCAGCGTCCCCACCACCAGTTCGCCTGAGTGGCCCTGCACCGTCGGTATGTGGAACCCGGGAATCTCGGCGTAGGGAATTCGCACCGCGTCCGTCAGCCGATCGGCCAGACCTCCGAGGCCAGACCCGAGCACGATGGCCACCTTCGGCGCACGAGTCCCCATCCGGCTGTGCACTGCCGCCACGGTCGCGTCCAGCGAGGCCGTCATCAGACCAGCATTCCGGCAAGTGAAGCCGACATGAACGCCGCGAGGTTGCCGGCGATCATGGCGCGGAGCCCCAGCTTGGCAATTTCCCCGCGCCGCTCGGGGGCCAACCCGCCGATGCCGCCGATCTGGATAGCGATGGACGAAAAATTGGCGAACCCGAGCAGGGCGTAGGTCGTGATGATCGCACTCCGGGGTGCCAGCGTGATCCCGTTGCCGAGATCGCTGGAGAACTGGGCGTAGGCCACGAATTCATTCAGCGAGGCCTTGATGCCGATGAGTCCGCCAACATAGGTGCTGTCGGCCCACGGTACGCCCATCACCCATGTGAGGGGCCGCAACAGCTGACCAAGGAGGTACTGCAGACTCAGCGGGGTGCCGGTCAGGTGGAGCACCTCCGACCCGAACCACCGCAACCCGAAGTTGAGCATTGCCACCAGCGCCACGAAGGCCATGAGCATTGCCGCGACATTGATGGCCAGCTGGACGCCTTGCGCGGCGCCCGCCGCCGCCGCGTCAATCACGTTCGACTCCGTCCGCTCAATGTCCAACTTCAGCGTACCCTTCGTGAGGGGCTCGCCGATTTCCGGGCGGATGATCTTGGACAGGATGAGGCCGGCGGGCGCGTTCATCACGCTGGCCGCCAGCAGGTGCGCGGCAATACCCGGAAAGGTGCCCTGCAGCATGCCAACAAACGCCGCCAGGACGCCGCCCGCTACCGTCGCGAACCCGCCGACCATCACCGTATTGAGTTCCGATGAGGTGAACGTCTTCACGAAGGGTTTGATGAGGAGCGGGGCCTCCGTCTGACCCAGGAATATGTTGCCGGCCGCCGAGAGCGTTTCAGCTCCGGAGGTACGCAGCGTCTTCTGCATCACCCAGGCGATGCCCTTGACCACCAGCTGCATGATGCCGAGGTAGTACAGCACGGACATGAGGGCGGAAAAGAAGATGATGGTGGGGAGCACATTGAAGGCAAAGAATGCGCCGGTGTTGGCCACGAAGCCCGCGGTTACGTCGAGGCTTCCGCCGGGGCCTGGCAGCCCCACCGGCACCTCGTTTTGCACCAGGTTCCCGAAGACGAACCGGGCGCCCACCTCCTGAAATCCGAGCAGACCGGTGATGGCCTTCCCGGCAAAATTGAATATGGCCTTGCCTGGGCCGGTCTTGAGGACGAGAACCCCAAACAGTGCCTGCAACCCGAGCCCGGTGAACACCAGCCGCCAGTCGATCTTCTTCCGGTCGTACGACAGCAACACCGCCAATCCGATCATCGTGGCGATGCCGAGCAGGCCGATGAGGCGGCTGGACATCGGGGTGTCGAGTCCCGCCTGCGCCGCGACAAGCCGCTCGGCCGCTGCCTGCAGCAGCGCAAGGGCGTTCATCGGATGGCCTCGAGGGCGGAGGCCGCGTCGGTGAGCAGCGCCTCACGGTCGGGCCAGGGCAGGAAAGACGCGGCGAACGCATTGAGGATCATCCGGTCGATCTCCGCGCGGGAGAAGCCAAGCTCGGTGTGGGCCAACCAGTACTCGCGTGACAGCGATGTTCCGCTCATGAGCCAGCTGTCGGTACAGAGCGTCACGTTGAGGCCGGCGTCGTAGTAGCGCCGGACTGGATGGTCCGCGATCCGCGCCACGGCCCCGGTCTGGAGGTTGCTGCTGAGATTGGTCTCGATCAGGATGCGCCGGTCTCGTACGTAATCCTGCAACGCCGGATCTTCCGCCAGCCTCGTCGCATGGCCAAGCCGATTGGCGTGACAGGCGCGGATGGCCTCGGCCACCGATTCGGCGCCGGCCGCCTCGCCGGCGTGCACCGTAATGCCCAGCCCGCCCGCCAGCGCAGCGTCAAAAGCGACGCGGTGGGCCCCGGGCGGACGGCCCTGTTCCCCGCCGGCGAGATCGAAACCGACCACACCGTGGGGTCGGTTCGCGATCGAGCTCTCCGCGATGCGCAGCGACGTCTCCGGATCGTAGTGGCGGAGCGAGCAGTTGATGATGCCGACGCGGACGCCGAACTCCCGCTCGCCCCGCGAGAGCCCCCGCCACTCCGCGGCGATCACTTCGTCGAGGGTCAGGCCGCCTCGAGTGCTGAGCTCGGGACAGTACCGGACTTCGAGGAGCCGGACATTGTCGGCGGCGGCGTCCTCCACCATTTCA
>SPDF01000026.1 GCA_004525055.1 Gemmatimonadales bacterium
CTCGAGCGCACGGCTGGAGCGGTTCCTCCAGCTCTGCGCCCAGCGCAACATGCGGGTGGCCGACTGCACGACGCCGGCGCAGTATTTCCACCTGCTCCGCGATGTGCGCCGACGGGTACCCCTCCGCCGGGCTCGCGCGGTCGGGCCGTCCGGCGTACCGCAGCGTCACACCTGCCGGCAAGACCGCCTGGAGACGCTCCCGCACGAAGCCCCACGCACCCATGTTCGCCGGTTCCTCCTGGGCCCAGACCACTTCCTGAAGCGCCGGATACCGTCCGAGCACTGCGCGCAGCTCATCGGCGGGGTAGGGGTAGAGCAACTCCTGTCGGACAACGGCGGGACGTCTCCCCTCCTTCGGCATTCCGGCCACCAGCTCGTAGTACAGCTTGCCCGAGCAGAGCACCATTCGTGTCGCATCGGCGGGGCGCGTCGGGTCATCGAGCACCGGGCGGAAGGCATCGTCGATCAGATCCGTCAACGAGGACGCGGCAGCCGGCAGCCGGAGCAGGCTCTTCGGGGTCATGATGATCAACGGCCGGATTAATCCGTTGTGCGCCTGCAGCCGGAGCAGGTGGAAATACTGCGCCGGCGTCGTGCAGTTGGCCACCCGCATGTTGCGCTGGGCGCAGAGCTGGAGGAACCGCTCCAGCCGTGCGCTCGAGTGCTCCGGGCCCTGTCCTTCGTAGCCGTGGGGCAGCAGCAGCGTCAGGCGAGTCCGCTGTCCCCATTTCGACTGTCCCGCGGCCAGAAACTGATCGACGAAGACCTGCGCGCCGTTGATGAAGTCGCCGAACTGCCCTTCCCAGACTACCAGCGTCTCCGGGGCCGCCACGCTGTACCCGTATTCGAACCCCATGGTCGCGAGCTCGGAAAGCGGGCTGTTGTGGATCTCGATCGGGGCCTGCGCCCCCGAGAGACGCTGGATCGGTGACAAGGTCTCACCGGTCTTCACATCGTGGAGCACAAAGTGTCGGTGGCTGAACGTCCCGCGCTCGGTGTCCTGTCCCGTCAAACGGATGGGAACGCCTTCCAACAGTAGGGACCCCATCGCCAGTGCCTCGGCCTGGCCCCAGTCGATACCTGCCGGAGTCGTCAAATCCGTGCGGCGGCGTTCCAGCTGACGGGCCAGCTTCGGGTGGGCGGTGAACCCTTCCGGCCAAGTCAGGAGCTCCTCATTCAGGGCTGTGAGGAACTCCGCAGGGAGTGCCGTCTCCACGAACGGCGCTTCGTCGTGCACCTGCGGCTGCCCATCGGCACGAGGTGCCGCCGCCGTCTTCATCGCCTGCTGTACATCCACCAGTCGCTGGTAGGCCTGTACGGATTCGGTCTCCGCCTCCTCGGCGCCGAGCACTCCATCGCTCACCAGCTGGGCCGCGTACTTGGCGCGCACCGTCGTATGATCCCTGATGGTCTGGTACATGATGGGTTGGGTGTACGCCGGCTCGTCGCCTTCGTTGTGGCCCCAGCGCCGGTACCCGACCAGGTCGATCAGCACGTCACTCCGAAACTTCGCCCGGTACGCCATGGCCAACCGGACGGCGCTCAAACACGCCTCCGGATCATCGGCGTTGACGTGGATGATGGCCACGTCGAACCCCTTGGCGAGGTCGGAGGCATGCCGCGTCGAGCGGGAGTCCCGCGTGTCGGTCGTGAAGCCGATCTGGTTATTGGTGATAATGTGGAGCGTGCCGCCCGGATCGTACCCAGAGAGATTGGCGAGGTTCAGCGTCTCGGCCACCACGCCCTGTCCGGCAAAGGCGGCGTCGCCGTGAATGACGATCGGGAGCGCCTCGGTGGGATCGTGTTCGATCACTCGGCCCTTGCGCGACGTCTGCCGGGCGCGGATGCGGCCGTTGACCACTGGACCGACAAACTCGAGGTGACTGGGATTGGGCAAGACGCTCACCCGCACCGCCTTCCCGGTGGAACTGCGGATCGCGCCCTCCGCGCCGAGATGATACTTGACGTCGCCGGTGCCGGCGTCGGGCTCCCCCGGATGCGCCTTGTGCCCCTCGAATTCCGCCATGATCGATTCGTACGGCCGGCCCACAGTGTGGACCAGCACGTTCAGGCGTCCGCGATGCGCCATGCCGATGGCCACCTCGCGTGCCCCCTGGTCGGCGGCCAGGTCATTGGCCAGGTCCAGCATCGGGACCAGGGTGTCGACCCCTTCGATGGAAAACCGCTTCTGCCCCAGGTACGCCTTGTGAAGGAAGCGCTCGAAGGTCTCGACCGCGGTCAACCGGGCCAGCAGGTGCCTCCGTTCGGCCGTGCCTAGCGGCCGGCGGTAGGTACCAGACTCGATCGCGTTGCGGAGCCACACGCGCTCGGCATGATCGGAAATGTGCTCCACCTCGTACGCGATCGTGCCGCAATAAGTCTCGCGCAGGCGGGGCAGCGCCTCGGCCAAAGTGTCGCCTGGCACCGCGACGCGCAGCACTCGCGCCGGGATCCGGGCGAGGATGTCGGGGCTCAGGCCGAGTTGGTCGGGGTCGAGCGCCGGGTCGCCGATCGGTTCGCTTCCGAGGGGATCGAGATGCGCGGCGAGGTGGCCATGGGTCCGGAACGCCTTGACCAGCCCCATGCCGGCGGCGACCTGCGACAGCTCATCCGGTGACGCCGCCGAGGCGGCCGCCACGGCCCGGGCGGCGGGCGCCACGGCGGTGGCGGGAATTCCCGTCGCGGCCGGCAGGTGGAGGCTCTCGGCGACCGCCTCGTAGAACGGCTCCGTTCCGGAGAGGAATCGTTCGATGGTGCGGAGGAATGTGCCCGACTCAGCGCCCTGGATCACGCGGTGATCGTAGGTGCTGGTGATCGTCATGACCTTGCTGATGCCCAGCTCCCGGATTCGTTCCGGTCCGACGGTGGAGAACTCCGGGGGATAGCTGATGGCACCGACCGCCACGATGGTGCCCTGACCCGCCATGAGGCGGGGGACCGAGGCCACCGTTCCCAGGCCGCCGGGATTGGTGAGCTGAATGGTGCCGCCGGAGAAATCGTCCGGCATCAGCTTGCTGGTGCGTGCCTTCTCGATCAGCGATTCATAGCTTGCGTGGAAGGCCGCGAAGTCCATCGCGTCGGCGGCCTTGACGACCGGCACGACCAGGCCCCGCGTGCCGTCCTTCCGCTCCATGTCCACCGCGATGCCCAGCCCGACCGACGGTGGGGACACGCGATGCGGCGCGCCGTCGAACATCGCCAGGGTGACGACCATCGACGGGTGAACCTTGGCCGCCTGGACAATGGCGTACCCGATGAGGTGCGTAAACGAGACCTTTTCGCTCCGCCCCGCGGCCGCGAGCGTCGCGTTCAGCCGTGCGCGGTGCGCCTCGAGGGAGGCGACTGGCAGTTCCCGGAAGGTCGTCGCCGTTGGGACCGTCAGGCTCTCGTTCATGTTGGCCACGAGCCGACCGGCGGGCCCCTTCAGGAGAATGGCATTCGGTGGGATCGGTGTGGTGGCCGCCACCGGCGGCGATGCCGGGGCGGGTGACGGAGTGGCTGCCGCGACCTCGGCCGCCGCCATCGGTGCCGCGCCATTGCCCGGGGTGACACCAGTGGCTGGCGGTTCACCGACGACACCGCTCTCAAAGAGGCGGCGCCACTCCTCCGAGACCGACGCGGGGTCCCGCAGGAACTCCTCATACACAGCCTGTGCGAACCCGGCGTTGGCTGTCTCGAACACGTTCAAGTCCACACACCGCTCCACTGCCTCGGGACGCCTGGGTCGCGGGGCGAACGGCCCCGGGATATCATGCCGGAAGATAACCGCCCGGCCGCAGCCGGACCGCGTGCGCGAAAGGGACGGCCCGACGTCCATACTAGACATAGACCGATGAGGCCATGAACTTGCCTGCTCAGTGCTCTGACGGGACCCACGTTCAGGAGTGCATCATGCGACACCTATCCGTAGTCACCATGTTCTCAGTGGCCGCGATTGGGCTGGCCGGCTGCGGAACCGAGCCAACAGCCCCGCCGACGGTCATCGCAGTCTCCCTCGCCCCGGCGTCGAGCGGAAACGGACAATCCGGGCAGGTCGGTACCCAGCTGGTGCAAAACCTCCGGGCCCTTGTCACCCGAAACAACCTCCCCGCGGCGGGTGTCTCCGTACAATGGGCCGCATCGGCAGGCGATGGCGTGGTCGCCCCCGGCGTCGCCACGACGGATGACGACGGTATCGCGCTTGCCATCTGGACGATGCCCACGACGAGCGGGGGCAAGTCGGCCACGGCCACGGTGAACGGCGCACAGGGCTCACCGGTCGCCTTCTCGGCCACGGCCGTGGCGGGGCCCGCGACGACGTTCGACCTGGTGGCGGGCGACAATCAAGTTGTGGCGGCAGGAGCGGAGTTCGGCGAACCGCTCACGGTGAGCCTGAAGGACACCTATGGAAACCCGGTTGTCGGCACCACCGTGAGTTGGACTGTCTTTTCCGGGACTGCGACGCTCTCCGCGGCGTCCACTGACACGGGACCCACCGGGACTGCCGTGGTCACCGTGACGGCCGGCGCGACCGCGGGAGCGGTGGTGGTTCGCGCGATTCCCGATGTCACCTTGCCGGAGGTGGATTTCAACCTGACGATCACTCCGTAGCCTCGATCCCCATCCCCGGCAGGACACGCGCCCAGGATCCGAGTTCCTTCGGGCCTGGGCGCTCTTGCCTCCCTCCGTGAGCCACGGTAACCTCCCGGCAACCCTCGACCACGTTTCCTCTTACCCATTCGCCATGCGACTCTCTGCGCCGATGGTAGTCTTGGCCGTCTCGGCCCTCGTGGCCGCCTGCGAGCCGCCGAGCGGCGCGGCAGTCATCGGCTACGCATTTCCGAGAGATGGTCAGTACGCAGCCCTCGTGGCGGCGGCAGCGCTCCCGTCGGACACCACCATTGGCGCTATCCGGATCGTGGGCGACTGGGACTCCGGTGGGATCGAATCCGCCGTGGAGATTGCGCGGGCCCGCCGGCTGGTGGCCTTGCCTGGGGTGATGGGCGTCGTCGGGCATGCCGGCAGCCGGAGCACCCTTATTACCGCGCCCATCTACGTAGATGCCGGGATTCCGCTCGTGGTGCCGACGGCCACCAGCAGCCGCCTCTGGGAGCTCGGGGAGTGGGTATTTCCCATGGCGCCAACCGACTCAATCGAGGCGGCGTTTCTCGGGGAGGCCGCCGTCGATGGGCTCAAGGCATCCCGAATCGCGTTGTATTTCGTGAACACCGCCTACGGCACGGGAATTCGGAGAGAGCTCCAGCGCTGGTTGACCAGCCGGGATCTCATGCTGGTGGACGAGGTCCCGTACGTGATCGGTGCGGATCTGCAGACGCTTGTTGAGGCCTCACTGCAACGCAGTCGACCCGATCTGGCCGTCCTGGTGGGGCGCCGGATCGAAGTGGCCCAGATGGCCGCCCTCATCTTCGAGCACGACCCCTCCATCCGGCTCTTGGCCGCCGATGGCGCCTACGACCAGTTGGCCGAACTGATGCTCGCCGCGGGGCCCGCCGCCGACTCGCTCTACCTCACCACCTTCTGGGTCGCGGATACGACCATCGTGGTCCAGCGTGATTTCATTCGGCGGTACCGCCTCGAGACCGGCCGGGAACCCTCTCCCTTCGAAGCGATGCGGTATGACGCCGTCATGGTGCTTGCCCAGGCGATCCGTGAGGTCGGGCCCGACCGTGGGGCGGTGCGGGACTGGCTCCGCTCGCTCGGCGCGGATCGGCCGCCGTACAACGGGGTCACCGGCGACATCACCTTCCGGCGCGGGGCCCGGCACAATCTTATGCTGGTCAGGCTCCAGGAAGGCGTGCCGGTCACCGTGCCTGAAGCCGGAGTCTGGTAATGGCCACCGGCAGCTATCCCGTGGCGGGCCGGTGGCGGCGCGCGATGAGCGTCCGGACCCTCTTCCTGCTCCTCGTCGGAATGGTGGGGCTGTACGTGCTGGGCGTGTCGTTCTTCCTCGCGGCCCGTATGCACCCCGGCGCGGTGCTGTTGCGGCAAGACACCGAGCCGGTCGTGGAGCTTTTTGCCCTGCTGAATAGTCGCTCCCAGCGGCTCGAGGCCGAAGTGCGTGACCTCCAGGGGCTCGTGTCACTTGGGCCTCCCGGGTATCCCGCAGCGTTGCGCCGCCTCCAGGCGCAATTGTCGGAGACGCCCGATGAGCAGAGCACCCGCGCCTTTACCGATGTGCCTGAGGCCATGCGCACCGCCATGGCTACCGCCGATGAGGCGGTTGCGCGGTTGGAGACCAGCGCGCTCGAAGTGGTAAGCCTCCTGGAGCTCGGGCGGTATGAGGCGGCCGCCGCCCGGATGATGGCGGTGAACGCGCTCGCCGGCGAAATGAATCGCCACCTGGCAGAGGCGGAACGCCGGGGCCTCTCTGATCTGGTGCGCCGCGAGGATGAGCTCTCCAGCGCCACCGGGCAGGCCCTGCGCGCCGTCGTCGTCTGGCTGGTCATTGGGCTCTTCTTCCTTCCCACCGTCCTGTTCCTGGCCTATCGCCGGCTCGGCAGGCCGTTGCGGGACCTCGAGGAGGGACTGACCCAGGTGGCCGAAGGCGATCTGAATGTCCAGGTCCCGGTCCGGCATGCGGACGAGATCGGTCGGCTCGCTGATCACTTCAATCACATGACCGCGGTGTTGCAAGAGCGGGCGGAGGAGCAGGGACGCTTCGCGGCCGCCGGTGAGCTCATCGCGGGCGTCGCCCACGAGGTGAACAACCCGTTGATGGCCATCTCCGCCATTACCCAGCAGCGCCTCGAGGACAACGACCTGCGGGAGGACGACCGCCAGGACCTGATGCAGATCCTCCGACAGTCGCGCCGCGCCGGCAAGCTCCTCTCCGGCCTGCTTCGATTTGCGCGGAGCGGCAGCGAGCCGCGAGCTGAGACCGCGAATATCGGCAAGGTCCTCAGCGAAGCGATCGACCTCGTGTCGTACCAGTTTGGCGTGGCCGAGATCACTCTCAATGCCGGCATCGACCCCAAGCTCCCACGGGTCTACGGGGATCCGGCCCGCCTCGAGCAGGTATTCGTGAATTTGCTCAGCAACGCCATCCATGCCGTGCGCCAGGTCGCCCCACCGCGGACGATTGCCATCGCGAGCGGGGTGGATGCCGATGGCGTCTGGCTGACCCTCTCCGATAACGGCCCGGGAATTCCTACCACGCTGCACCGACGACTCTTCCGTCCCTTTGTCACCACCAAGGGCCGCCAGGGAACGGGGCTAGGCCTGTACATCTCCCGGCAGATCCTGCGGGACGCGGGGGGAGAAATCGAGGCGGACGAGGCGCCGGAAGGGGGCGCACGATTCAAGCTTCGGCTCCGGTCGGCCGGGGAGAGGGACTGGCTCATCACGCCACGCGACCAGGTCCGGCCCGGTCTGCCCGCGACGCTGGAGGGGGTGCGCATCCTCCTCGTGGATGACGAAACAGCCCTCCGTCGGCCGATCGCGCGTTTCCTCACGCGGCGTGGCGCCGCAGTGGAGGAGGCGGGTGACGGGATCGAGGCGTTGGAGCGGATCGCGGCGCTGGATGGGAAATTCGACGTATTGCTCGCGGACTTGCGCATGCCGAAGATGGATGGGGTCGCCCTGCACGAGGAACTCCGGAAGCGCTATCCTGCGCTGGCGGACCGGGTGGTCTTCCTCTCCGGCGACCTCTCCCACCTGACGAGCGGCTCGCGCACGATGCAGGCGGGGGAAAGCACCATTCCCGCCGACCGCATCCTGCTCAAGCCAGTGTTGCTGGAGGAGGTGGAGACCCGCCTCCTCCAGGTGGTGCAGAAGGCGCCGCCGGCGGCCTGAGCGGCTGCCAGGCGGCCAGCTCGCTTCTCACCCGATCCGCATCCCAGTCCAGCTCCTGCCCCAGAAGCGCGGCGACCCGTGGCGCCGCCTGTGCGCCGTGATCGTCCGTCTCATAGTGCAGGTGGATGCGGCGAATCAGGACGTCCTCGATGCGCGTGGCCAGCTCCCGTCGGGCATGGTGGACGACTTCCGCCTCGATCGCGGGATGGTCGGGGTGCAATCGTTTCAGCAGCCCCCGTTCCTGGCGCCCGAGGTTGCAGATCGCCGCGGCTTCGGTGCCGTAGTGGAGCAGCAGGTGGTCCGCCGTCTCGGCGCCGAGGCCGAGGTCCAGGACGGTCTGACGCATCGGATCGAGGTCGGCGGCCTCGCCTCCGGGCAGCGGTTCGGTGTCGGTGGACGCCCGGGAGGGGCGCGGCCGCCCTTCCCGCCGCGTCAGCTCGGCGGACACCTGGTCGACGAGTTCCGCCGCCATGGAGCGATACGTAGTCAGTTTCCCACCGGCGATGGTGAGCATGCCCGCCGGGCCCCGCCGAATCACATGCTCCCGGCTCACCGCGGATGCCGCACCCACTCCCCCGGTGTCGAGCAGGGAGCGAACCCCGGCCCAACTCGAGACGACATCCTCCTCCGTGAGGTGGGCCTGCGGGAAGGAGGCATTGGCCGAGCGGAGGAGGTAGTGTACATCTTCCTCGGAGGGCGCGACGGCTTCCGGGGCACCGGGCTCATCGGTGTCGGTGGTGCCGATGTAGGAAAACTCTCCCCACGGGATGACGAACATTATGCGTCCGTCGAGGGGACTCGTCAGGGTGATGGCGGCTGTGTGCCCGAGCCGCTCACGGCGGACCATCACGTGCGCCCCGCGGGTCCGGCGCAGGATCGGCTTGGCGCCGGGGTCCTCGAGCCGGCGGAGGCCGTCGATCCACGGGCCCGTGGCGTTGACGACGACCGCGGCGCGTATCAGGCCCTGACGCATGTACTCGTCCTCGACGATCGCGCCGCGGACGTCGCCCCCGCTCCGTTCGAGCCCGATCACGCGGGTATAGGTCGCCACGTCGGCGCCGTGCAACATCGCCGAGCGGGCGGTGGCCACGACCAGGCGGGCGTCGTCGCACTGGGCATCGTAGTAGCGCGCGCCGCCGACGAGTCCCCGCTCGCGCAGCATCGGCTCCTGCGCCAGCAGGGCACGCTTGCCGAGGATGCGGTGTCGGCGCACATTCCGGAGTGGGGCCAGCAGATCATACAGCAGCATTCCTGCGGCCAGCTTCCAGAGCGGCACGCGATCGCCCTGATGCACGGGAAAGACGAAGGGCAGCGGGCGCACCAGGTGCGGGGCAATGGTGAGGAGGGTCCGGCGCTCTCGCGTGGCTTCCCGGACCAGACCAAATTGACCGTGTTCCAGGTAGCGCAGGCCGCCGTGAATGAGCCGGCTGGAGTGCGAACTGGTGCCCGAGGCGAGGTCCCGGGCTTCGATGAGTGCCGTGCGGAACCCCCGCATGGCGGCGTCCCGGGCGATTCCAGCGCCGGTGATGCCGCCCCCGATGACGAGCAGGTCGTACGGCCGCGCCGTCAGCCGGTCCATTGTTGCACAGCGGAAGGAAACGTTACGAGTGTCCATGGCTTCCGAGGGCCGGCTTCCCCTGCCCAGTACCTGGTTTACGTGGCACGATTACCTCTTTCGTCCGGGAATGCGCGTACTCGATCTCGCGTGTGGCACGGGCCGGCACAGTCTCGCCGCCGCCGCCCGGGGCGCCGAGGTCACGGGCTGGGACCGGAACGCCGCCAAGCTGGAGGAAGCGCGTGCGGCGGCGGCGGCGCACGGCGTCCAGATCGACTGGCAGGAGGTGGACCTCGACGGCGACTGGCCGGAGGTGCCGCCTTTTGATGCCGTTCTCCTTTTCAACTATCTTGACCGGGAGCGCATGGCGCGCGTCCTGAACTCGCTCGCCCCAGGGGGCACGCTCCTCATGGAGACATTCCTGACCACCCAGCGGGATCTTGGCTGGGGGCCGACGAACGAGAATCACCTGCTGGACCGAGGCGAACTGGCCCGGTTGATCGCGCCGCTGGAGGTCATCCATGGACGTGAGGTGCTCGAACCGGTGGACGTGGAACGCTGGCGCGCGGTCGCGAGTGTCGTGGCCCGCCGGCGCCCTGACGAACCTTAACAGACGAACGATAACATGCTGACGATCCCAGCCGGACGACGGGCAGCCGTTGTCGCCGGCATGCGGACCCCCTTCGCCAAGAGCGGCACGGCGCTCAAAGACGTCACTGCAGTCACTTTGGCCCGCGACGCCACGAGGGAATTGCTCTATCGGATGGACCTCTCGGGTGCCGAAGTGGACGAGGTGATTTTCGGGCAGGTCGTCCCCTCGGTCCTCGTGCCGAACATCGCTCGCGAAGTCAGTCTCCTCCCCCAGTTTCCCAAGACCATCCCCGCCTACACGCTCAACCGGGCCTGCGCCTCCGGGGCCCAGGCCGTCGTCAACGCCGCCGACCAGATCATGCTCGGGCGGGCCGACGTCGTCGTTGCCGGTGGCGCCGAATCATTGTCGGACATCCCGATCCTGCATTCCCGGCGGTTCAGCGCGCTGCTGGTCGAGGCCAGCAAGGCACGGAGCCTCCCGCAGCGCCTCCGGGTGCTCGCCAAGTTTCGACCCCGGGACCTCATCCCCGTGACCCCTGCCATCGCGGAACCCTCGACCGGAGAATCGATGGGGCAGTCCGCCGAGAAGATGGCCCAGGAAAACGGCATCCGCCGCGAGGATCAGGACCGGATTGCATTGCTGAGTCATCAACGGGCCGCGGCAGCCACGGCCGACGGTCGCCTCACCGCCGAAATCAACCCCTGGTTCGGGGGCCGCGGCATGGATCAGGTCCTGACCAGCGATAACGGCATCCGGGCGGATACGTCGCTCGAGGCCCTCGCCAAGCTCAAGCCGGTATTTGACCGCCGATACGGCTCCGTGACCGCCGGCAACTCCTCGCCGCTGACCGATGGCGGCGCGGCAGTGGTCCTGATGGCCGAAGAGAAGGCCCGGGCGCTCGGGTATCGCCCGCTCGCCTCCGTGCGCAGCTACGCCGTGGCGGCGGTGGATCCCGGCTGGCAGCTCCTGATGGGGCCGGCCATCGCGGTTCCCCGGGCGCTCGAGCGCGCCGGCCTCACCTGGAACGACCTCGGCCTCATCGAGATTCACGAGGCGTTCGCCGCGCAGGTGCTGTCCAATGTCCAGGCGTGGGGTTCGAAAGCCTGGGCCGATCGTCTTGGACTGCCCGGCCCGGTGGGCGAGGTCAACTGGGACATCACCAACGTGCTCGGCGGGTCCATCGCCATCGGGCACCCTTTCGGCGCCACCGGCGCGCGGATCGTGACCACCCTCGCGAACGAGATGCAGCGGCGCGACGTGCAATTCGGGCTGGTTTCCATCTGCGCCCAGGGCGGAATGGGCTTCGCGATGGTCCTGGAGCGCACATGAGCACCTTTACCGTGGTCGAAGAGCAGGGCGTCGCCGTCGTCTCGATCGACCAACCCGGTTCGCCGGTCAACATCCTCACCGCCGCCGCCAAGGCGGAGTTCGAGACGATGCTCGAGCAGCTCCGGAATGACAAGGCGGTCAGCGCGGTCGTCCTCATCTCGGGCAAGGCGGACAACTTCATCGCCGGCGCCGACATCGAGCAGTTCGTGGCGCTTCCCAACCAGGCTGCCGCCGAGGCACTCTCCCGGGATGGCCAGGCCACGATGGACCGGGTGGCGGCCTTCCCCAAACCGGTCATTGCGGCCATTCACGGCAGCTGTCTCGGCGGGGGGCTCGAGTTGGCGCTCGCCTGTCACTACCGCCTCGCGAGCAATCACCCCAAGACTCAGCTGGGATTGCCCGAGGTGCAACTCGGCATCCTCCCCGGGGCCGGCGGCTGCCAGCGCCTGCCGCGCCTCATCGGCGTCCGCGCGGCCCTGGATATCATCCTGGCCGGGAAGTCGGAGCGCGCCGCCAAGGCCTTCAAGCTCGGTATGGTGGACGAATTGGTGCCGCCGCCACTCCTCCGCAGCGTGGCGCTCGCGGCCGCCCGCCGGATCATGGCATCCGGCGTCCCCCGCCGCCCGCGGCGCGGAGGCA
>SPDF01000098.1 GCA_004525055.1 Gemmatimonadales bacterium
ACCTCCCGTTGCTCTTCCGCGGCTCCTGGAAGTTGCAGCCCTCGGTCGGGGTGACGAACGTGGTGGGCGGACAGCCGTATATGGTTCGCAATCAAACCACCGACGGGGAATGGGTGACCCAGGCAAAACGGTTCGCCTTCATCCTCAGCTCCAGCCCGACCTTCTTCGGTTTCTACCCGGGGTTCGCCGGGTTCCAGCGCATCCGTCACAGCTTCTCGCCGGTCATCTCCTATTCCCTGGCGCCCGCAGCCGCCATACCAGAAGACTTTGCGCTGGCGACAAACACCACGGGGGTAACCACGATCCTGCTCACCAGTCCACGCACACAGCGGCTCTCGGTCGGGTTGAACCAGAACATCGAGGGGAAGAAGCTCAACCCCAGTGCGGACACCACGGCCGAAGACGCCGGGAGGAAGCAGCGAGTGCTGAGCATCACAACCAGCCCCTTCGGCTACGATTTTGAGCAAGCGCAGGAGCCGGGGCGCAACGGATGGACGACGCAGACCCTGACCAATTCCTTCCAGAGCGACCTGCTCCCAGGATTCAACCTGGCGATCACCCACGACCTCTGGGACGGCCCGGTCGGCTACGATAGCTCGGCGCCCGACCTCTCCCTCCAGCAAATCGGACTCAGCTTCGCCGTCTCCTCGGCGACCTTTGCCCCGATTTTGCGGCTGTTCGGCCTCGCCGCGTCTGGCCCCGGCGCCAGCGCCGAACCCGACCTGCGCGGGTATGTAGCCGACACATATCGGCCGGTCCGGCCGGGCCCCGAGGCAATCTACGGCAACAACTTCGGCCCCACCCCGCTTGGCCGGGCGTTCCGGGCCAACGTCAGCTACACCTACCAGAAGAGCCGAACCGGCGGTTTGACCCAGTCCAACATCGGATTTAATACGACCTTCTCGCCGACTCCCCTCTGGGGCGTCTCCTGGTCCACCCAGTACAACGTGACCGCAGGCACCTTCGAATCGCAGATCATCCGCCTGGAGCGCGAACTCCACGAGTGGCGCGCGGGGTTCAACTTCGTCAGGAACCCCAACGGGAACGTCACCCTGTACTTCTCAATCTCCCTGACCGCTCTGCCCGAGTTGAAACTCGACTACAACCAATAGCACGTTCGTTCGCAAACGTCCCCTTCAGCGGACACGCCCGAATTCAGCCACGACAGTGTAAGCCGTTGTTGCGCAGAGCTTTACAGCGAGACGCTGTGTGGCATGGACCGTGCACTTTGCAGGGCGACCCCTCTTCGAGGAACTCTGATGCGTTTTGCCTGGGCCGGTGCGGCCATCCTCACGCTCGCCGCTTGTGATTCCTCTACCGTAGTCACGGGTCCGCCGCCGGCAGGAATCCTGCCGCCGGTTGCGCTCTACTACCAGCTTGATCCCGTCGGCACCGGGACATCGCCCGCCGGCCTCCTGCTGAACTGGCCCGACGACGGCAATCCCGATCTGGCGGTGTGGCATATCTACTCCCGTGGCTCCACGGCAGAGTCCTTCGGACTCCGCTCCTCGACCACCTCGAACACCTTCCATGACAACGGGCCGCCCGATCTCCAGTACTATGTGACGGCGGAGGACCTCTCCGGCTTTGAGAGCGTGCCCAGTCCCACCGTCACCATCGACGAACGGCTCGCGTTGCCGGCCCCTGCGACACTCCTGAGTACCAGCCTCGATGGCGCCATCGCCCTGGTCTGGGCCGACAACGCCCACGCGGTGTCTCCCGCGCGATTCTCCGACTACCGGATCTATAGCGCGGCGTACGACCTCGATGCCGACCTCTGTGATGTGCAATGGTTTCTGGAGGGCACCACGGTGGCCCCGGAGTTCATTGCCGGCGCGTTGCCGAATGGGCAACCGCGCTGTTTCGCCGTTACCGCCGTGAGCCGCGAAGGTTATGAGAGCCTCTGGTCGCCGATCCGCGCCGACACCCCGCGGCCCGATGCCCGGAACATCGTGCTCTTCGCCGCCGAGGTCACTCTGGGTCAGAGCGGCTTCAGGTTCTGGAAAGACCTGAACGGCGACTTCCTGGTGCAACCAAATGAACTGGGGCTCATCGGCTCCGGCGGCGCCCCTGACATCGACTTCGTGGTAGAGCGGAACGGCCCCGCCGGGCTCCGCCTCCGGCCGGTTCGCGCCGGTACCGGGGTGGAGTTTTACGGCAACGCTCCGGTTGGCGATCTGACCGACATCGACTGGGCGCCGAATCAGGTGTACAGCCCGCTCCCGATCGAGGCACTCGTCGGCTGGGGTTACGTATTCGAGATGAGCGCGGGAGACGCCTTCGCCCGCTATGGATCGCTCCGGATTACCCACGTCGGGCAGGACTTCCTGATCCTCGACTGGGCGTACCAGACCGATCCGGGGAATCCTGAGCTGATCCCTGGCGGCGGTGTTCGCACCGCCCGCCCGACCGGGGTGACGGTGCCTCGATAGGCCGGACTTGTGCCGGCCGCGAAGATCGGGCAATTTCGGTTGATGCCCACCGACACCCTGATGCTCGACGGCCAGTCGCTCACAATCTCTGATGTGGTCCGCGCGGCACGCACCCCAGCGTGCCGCGTCGGCGTTCAGCCCGCGGCGCTGGCGGCACTCGATGCCAGCCGGGGGCGTGTCGAATCCGCGCTCGCGTCGGGCCAGACGATCTACGGCATCAATACGGGGTTCGGCAAGCTCGCCAACGTGCGGATCGCGCCGGGCGACCTTGACCGCCTGCAGGTCAACCTTATCCGGAGCCACGCCGCGGGCGTCGGGGCGCCGCTGCCTTCCGAGATCGTTCGAGGGCTGATGATCCTCCGGGCGAATGTGTTGCTGCGGCCGACAAGCGGGGTTCGCCCCCTCCTGGTCGAGACGCTGGTCAAGCTGATCAACGCAGGGCTCGTCCCCGTGGTGCCGGAGCAGGGGAGTGTCGGCGCCAGTGGAGACCTGGCACCCCTCAGTCACGTGGCCCTCGTGCTGATGGGCGAAGGGGAAGTCCTCCAGGCCGGGCAGCGCGTCCCGGCGGCAACCGCGCTTGCGGCGGCGGGCCTCGCACCCCATCGCTTCGCGCCGAAGGAAGGGCTCGCGTTCATCAACGGCACACAGGCTCAGACGGCCATACTCGCCCTCCTGGTGCACGACGCCGAGGTGCTCTGGCGGAGCGCCGTCGGTGCGGCGGCGATGAGCCTTGAGGCTCTACGGGGCACGCCGACCCCTCTCGACGAGCGGATCCACGCGGCGCGCCCGCACGCGGGGCAAATCGAGGCCGCCCGGCTCATGCGCGGACTCCTGACCGACAGCGCCATCCGCGATTCGCACCGCGAGGACGACCCCCGGGTGCAGGACGCCTACAGCCTCCGCTGCACGCCGCAGGTGCTTGGCGCCGTGTGGGATGCCATCGCGTTCACTGCCCGCACCGCATCTATCGAGCTCAATGCCTCCACCGACAATCCGCTCGTGTTCGAGAACGGCGACGTGCTCTCGGGCGGCAACTTTCATGGCCAGCCGGTGGCGCAGGCCCTCGATTTCCTCGCGGTGGCGCTCACGACCCTTCAGGCGATCGCCGAGCGCCGTGTCGAACGGCTGGTGAATCCGGATCTCTCCCAGGGACTGCCGGCATTCCTGACTGCTGACCCCGGGCTCTCTTCGGGGTACATGATGGTGCAGATCACTGCGGCGGCCCTCGTGGCGGAGTCACGGACGCTGGCCCACCCGGCGAGCATCGGTTCCATTCCGACGGACGCCAACCAGGAGGATTTCGTGCCGATGGGCATGGGGGCGGCCTACAAGGCGCGCCGCATCCTGGAGAACGCGATGCACGTCATCGCCACGGAGCTGCTCTGCGCCGGCCAGGGACTCGAGCTATTGAAGCCGCTGACCCCGGGTCGCGGCGTTCGACAGCTTCACGAGCGGCTGCGGGGCCTTCAGCCGGCTGTCCCGCCTCTCACCGACGACCGGCCACCAGCGCCCGATCTGGCACGGCTCGCCCTGGCCCTCCGCGAAGGGGTCTTCGATCCCGCGACGATCGCCTAGCTTGCTCCCCCCCTCCCGCCTCCATATCTTACGACGGTACTCGCCTCATAAGTCCAAGTCCTGTCGCCGTTTTCCTCCTTCTCTGGCCGAGCCCGAATGAACCTCGACAAGCTCAAAGACACCGCCAGAAAACATGAGCAGAAAGAAGACTGGCGGAAGGCCATCGAGGTCTACCAGCGAGTCCTTCAGGCGTTCGAGTCTGGCGAGGAAGCCGCTCCTGACTTGGCGTTGTACAACAAGGTCGGTGACCTGCACCTGAAGGTGGGCGACATCCCCGCCGCGGTCCGCTCCTACGAGCGCGCCGTGGAGTTGTATAGCGAGCAGGGCTTCTCCAACAACGCCATCGCCGTTTGTGGCAAGATCCTCCGGTACGATCCGCACCGCACCCGCACCTACATCCAGCTCGCCCGGCTGCACGCCAAGAAGAACATGGCCGGCGAGGCCAAGAAGAACCTGATCGAATACCTCGAGCGGATGAATCGCGAGGGGCTCCGGGACGATGCCTTCAACGACGTGAAGGCGTTTGCCGATCAGTTCGCCAGTAGCGACGAGATTCGCATCATGCTGGCGGAACTCCTCCGGGTTGCCTCGCGCGGCGCGGAGGCGCGCGAGCAGTTGGAGAAGCTCGCCTCGGATCTCGAGAGCCGCGGTGACCAGGCCGGGGCCCAGCGGACGCGGGAGCGGATGAGTGAAATCGAGCCGAGCTCCCCCTCCGCTCCCACGCCCACCGGCGAGCCGAGGCGCAAGGGCGATCTCGTCTTCCTCGACATCGGACTCGACACGCCGTTCGGCTCACCGGTCGGGTTCGGCGCGCCGACACGCGAGATCTCCCTGGTCGAGGAGCCGGATGCCCCCCCGCCTTCCATCGAGCCTCCGACGGGTGAGGTCACGATGTCGGCGTCGGACCTGATGCAGTCCGAAGTCGACGCAGCGGAGGAGGAATTCGAGGTGGCGCCAGTGGAGGGGCTCGAGCGGGTGGACGCAGCTACGCTCGACGACCTGGAGATCCTCCCGGCCGACCCCGATCTGGTGGTGGATGAGACGCTTCTCGATCCGGAGGACGCCCCGTCCCCGCTCGACGGATTTGAGCCCGGGATGGCCGACGACTCCGGGACCGTTCCCCTCGTCGCCGCGGACGTCACCGGCCTCGTGTCCGACCTGACTATCGATTTCACGACCCCCTTGGTCGAGGACGACGCCTCCCCCGACCGAATCGAGGAAGACCCTCTCCTCGGCGATCTCGAGGTTTCCATCGAGAATGAGGGCGAGAGCTACGCGGTCGAGGCGGCCCCGGTTTGGGAGGTTGATGATCCGGCGCTGCAACTGGTCGGAGAGCTGGAGAGTTCGGACGGAAGCGGTCCAGGGCAGCGGGAAGAGGAATCGCCCGAGGCGCGCGTGTCCGCTCTCGAGGATCGGGTGCTCGATGATCCGGACAATCCGGAGGTGCACCAGGCCCTCGGCGAGGCACTCCTGGCCACTGGCCAGCATGAGCGCGGTGTCGAGGAGCTCGATCTGGCACTGAGTCGGCTGGAGGAGCTCGAGGATTGGGACCGTGCGAACGATGTGGCAGAGGAGCTGGCCCGGCTGGAACCGTCCGGTATCAGGCACTTCCAGAAACTCGTCGAATTCGCGTATCGAGTCGGCCACCGGGGGCGGGTGATCGAGGCCTACCTCGAGCTGGGCGATGCGCTCGTGCGGGTCGGTTCCGTCGAGAAGGCCCTCGCCGTCTACGGCCGCGTGGCCGAGAGTGAGCCTGACAACGCGCGCGCACTCTCCGCGATCGACGCCCTGGCACCGCCGCCGCCTCCTGCGCCCCCGGTCACCGCGCCAGCGCCACGCCCTGAGCCGGCGGATGGATTCGTAGATCTCGGCGCCATGCTCCTCGATGGCGACGCCGGTGTGAAGCCGAAGGACACCCGGATGCGGGTGCGGGATGAGGAGCCCACCGGGGACGAGGAGAAGGATTTCGCCGACATGCTCAAGCAGTTCAAGCGTGGGCTCGACGAAAATCTCGAGGACGAGGATTACCAGTCGCATTACGATCTGGGCATCGCGTTCAAGGAAATGGGGCTGCTCGACGAGGCGATCGCCGAATTCCAAAAGGCACTCCGGTCGCCCGATGCGCGGCTGCGCACCTCGGAGGCACTCGGTTCGTCCTTCTTCGACAAGGGGCAGTTTGCCGTGGCCGAGGCCATCCTCCGCCGTGCCGTCGACGGGCTGAGTGGGCAGGACAACGAGAAGATCGGTCTGCTGTACTGGCTCGGTCGGGCCCTCGAAGCCGAGGGACGGGGGCAGGAGGCTCGACCCTATTA
>SPDF01000072.1 GCA_004525055.1 Gemmatimonadales bacterium
AATGCCGATCGGTTCTCCCGGCATGCCGGGCAGCCCCGCGCAACATTATGACGTGATGTCGTGGGACAAGACCGGCAAGACGACCGTTTACGCCAAGAAGTAGTGCCGCAGGAAACCCCCTCAGGACCGGGCGCGTAGGGCAGGGAGTCGCCTCTCCGCTCCCGAACCCTGAGCTCCCGATGCCTCCTGTGACCGTGCTCCGCCGCTGTGTTTCCCTCCTCCTCATCTCCGCACTCACGATCGCCGGCCCTGCCCTTGCGCAGGAGCAGCAGGGCTGCGTCGCGCCAGAGTATCGCCAGTTCGATTTCTGGATCGGTTCGTGGTCGGTGACGAACCCCAAGGGCATAATCGCCGGGACGAACCGGATCGAGTCGATCCTTGGCGGTTGCGTGCTGCAGGAACATTGGCGCAGCGCGGGTGGGGGCGACGGGACCAGCCTCAACATGTGGAACGCCGCAGACAGCACCTGGCGACAGGTGTGGATGGACGCTGGCGGCAACCTGCTGGAGCTGAAGGGGAAACTGGTGGGCAACCAGATGATCCTGTCGGGGAAGCGCCCGACGGCGGGACAACCGGGCGGGCTGACCGTTGACCGTGTCACCTGGACGCCGCTCCCCAACGGAACGGTGCGACAATTCTGGGAATCCTCCACCGACGACGGTGCCACCTGGACGACGGCATTCGACGGCCTCTATGCCCGCGAGCCCTGAGCGGCTCCATGTCACCAATGGCGATGCGGCCGCCGAGCGGATCCTTGAGGCGGGCGTCGGGGGGAGCGTGCTCCCCTGGCGTGATGTGCTCCACGAGGGGCCGGTGCCGCCGGGGCTGTCGCTCGACGACCTGACGGTTGTACGCGCGGAGTTCATCGGGAACGCGGGGTGGGACGATCCGGAGACCGTACTCTCCAGGTTGCGGTGGCGCGACGCGATGCTCTCGGGGTTCCGCGCCTATGCGGAGGTGGTGCTCTGGTTTGAACACGACGTATACGACCAGCTGCAACTCCTGCAGGTTCTCGACTGGTTCAGCGCGGTGGACACCGGGCCGGTCCGGCTGTCGCTCATCAATCCGGGCGAGTTCCTCGGCATGCAGTCGCCGCAGCGGCTGCGCGACCTGTTCGCCGCCCGACGAGCGGTGACGCCGGAGGTGCTCGCTCTCGCGGCGGCCGTTTGGGGTGAATTCCGCGCCCCCGACCCGACGGCGCTCGCCGATCGGACGCGGACACCGCAGGCGGCCCTCCCGCATCTGGCCGGCGCGATTCGGCGGCTGCTCGAGGAGTATCCTGGGACCCAGGACGGCCTCTCGCAAACCGAACGACAGATCCTCGAGACACTCGCCGATGGGCCACTCGTTTTCGGGAAGCTCTTCCGGGCCGCCCATCTTGAGCGGGAGGAGGCGGAGTTTCTCGGCGATCTCGTGTTCGAGTGGCAACTCGCCCGGTTGGCCGATGCCACGGTACCCCCAATCCGGTACCGGGATCCCGAGAGAAAAGACCTTGAGCTCACGCTGGCCGGACAGGACGCCCTTGCCGGTCGGTTCGACCATGTTGAAGTCAACGGCGTGGACCGCTGGATCGGGGGCGTACATCTCGAGGGGCGCAGCGTCCCGTGGCGGTGGTCGCGAGACGAGCAGACCCTCGAGTCAGTTCGGTGACAGGTGCGTTCCGCTCGCTTGCATATCCCGGATGGCGGACACAGCTTGTCTGGCGTGACGCGCCCACTTCTTCTGCTGTCCGCCTGTCTGCTGGCCTCCGCCATCCCGCTCGGGGCCCAGGGCATTCGCGGCCGCCTGCTTGAGGCCACCGCTGAGGTGCCCGTTGTTGGCTCACTCGTCGTGCTGGAGGACAGCGCCGGAAAGCGTGTGGCTCAGACCGTCAGCGGCACCGAGGGAAGATTCGTCCTGCGCGCACCATCCCCGGGACACTATCTGCTCCGGGTGCTTCGGATCGGTTACTTCCCATTCGAGTCGCCGGTCGTGCTCGAGCCCGACAAATATGTGGATCGTACGCTCGCCCTCGCGGGCACACCGGTATCGCTTCCGGAGATTTCCGTCGTGGGCAAGTCCATGTGCGGCGACCGGGCACGGGGAGACACGCTCTCCTCGGCGCTATGGTTACAGGCCGGCACCGCGCTGGCCATTACAGCGCAGACTGTCCAATCCCACGCCTATCGCTTCGAGACAACCCTCGAGAACCGGAATATCGATCGCCTTGGAAACGCCACTGATATCACGACATTGAATGAGCTGAGCATCAGCGCCTGGCCAGTCCGGAGCCCCCCTCCTGACCAACTCCTTGCCAACGGGTTCGTCGAAAACATCGAAGATGTGGTAGAAGGTCCCACCTGGTACGGTCCCGACGCCGAATTCCTCCTGTCGGAACCCTTCTTCAGCGGCCATTGCTTCTGGACCGTCCCGCCCGGAATCGATGAGTCCAGCGACTGGGTCGGCCTGGCGTTTGAACCCGGCGTGAAAGACTCTCGATCCGACATCAAGGGGACGGTCTGGTTGGACCGCAAATCGGCCCAGCTGCGCCGCCTGGACTTCTATTACACCAAGATTCCGAAATGGGCGCGTGGCTATGAGGCGGGGGGGGTGCTCACCTTCGCGCCCCTCCCAGGCGGCGGGTGGATCGTGCAACGGTGGATGCTGCGCGTCCCTCTGCCGCAACGGACGACCCCAGGCAGCATGAAGGTATATGGCTACCGTGAGTCGGGAGGGCATGTGCTGGCCGTCCTCGACGCGCGCGGCCAACTGGTCCACAGCTACCCCAACTGATCCTGTCTTCCCGGAGGGCGCCAAGCGGCTAACTTCCGTCCATGCGCTCGCCCGATTCCCCACTGCTTACCGGCCTCCCGCCGCGCTCCCCCGACGACATGGTCGGGCGGCTTCAGCGCGCCTGGGTGGCCTTGGAGGCCCCCAGGGAGTGGCGCCGCCTGGCGGTCGCTGTCTCTGGCGGGCCCGATTCCCTCGCTCTGCTGCACCTGCTCCACCAGGCTCGCGACACCCATCGCATGGAACTGGTCGTCGTGCACGCCGATCATGGCATCCATCCGGACAGCCCGGACGTGGCCCAGACCGTCGTGGCCATCGCCGTAGATCTCGGACTCGAGACCGTCGTCGGCAGACTCAATCTCGGCGCGGGCGTCTCGGAGACTGTCGCCCGAACGGCTCGGCACGCCTGGCTTGAGCAGGCCCGCCGCTCGCAGGGAGCGGATGCCATCGTGCTGGCCCACCACGCCGATGATCAGGTGGAGACCGTCCTCCTTCGCGTTCTCGCTGGGAGCGGGCCGGCCGGCCTCTCCGGGATGTTGCCGCGCCAGGGCCGACTGCTGCGACCGCTGCTCGAATTCAGGAAGGCTGAGTTGGTCTCATGGCTCGCCTCGAAGGGTGTCGCGAGTTGGGCGGACCCCGCCAATCTCGATCCGGCGCACGAGCGATCCTGGGTCCGCACTGTCCTGATGCCGATGCTGTCGGCGCGCGAGCCGGCGGCCCCCGAACGCCTGCTCAGGCTGGCACGCCACGCCGCCGTTGACCGGGCCGCCTGGGAGGCCGCGCTCAACACCCTGCCGGGGTTGGATCCACAACGCTCGGCGGGGCGGATTTCTGTTGCTGCGCTCCCGCTGGCCACCTATGAATCCGCCCTCGTAACGACCCTTCTCCGCGCCGCGGCCCGCCAGGTCGGTTGCGTGCTCGGTCCGCGCCGCGCCGAACGACTCCTCGCGATGGTTCGCGGCGGACGGAGCGGTGCGGTCCTTGAGCTCGGTGGCCCGTGGCGGGCGGAACTCTCCTTCGGCCGAATTTGTTTCCATCGCGTTGTGGAACCGCCAGCACCGCTGCAGCTGAGCGGAGCGCACGGCCAGGCCCGCTGGGGGCCGTGGAGCATTTCCTGGCGCCGGGCGCCGGCCCCTCCGGCCGACCGTCGCGACGGCTGGGTCGGTTGGTTCATCGGAGCAGAGGCAACCCTGCGTGCCCCGGTGCCCGGTGATCGGCTCGTCCCACTGGGCGGGACAGGTCGGCGTGCCGTCGCCCGGCTGCTTCAGGAGGCCAGGGTGGAGCGGAGCCGCAGGGTGGGGTGGCCGCTCGTTGAACTCGAGGGCCACATCGCGTGGGTCGGGGGGCTCTGTCGGGGCGCCGAGGCGCTGCCCGGCGAGGGCGAGAACGCCCTGGTGATCGAGGTGAGCGGTGGATGATCTGGAACGGCGGACCGGGGGGCGCAAGGCGAAGTCGGTGGTCTTTACCGCCGAGCAGATTGCCGAACGGGTGGCCTCCCTGGGGCGTGAGATCACGGAGGCCTATCCCGATGGGGACCTGCTCCTGTTGGGGCTCCTGAAGGGAAGCTTCGTTTTCCTCGCGGACCTCGTCCGCGCCATTGAGCGGCCCCTCCAGATCGACTTCCTGGTGGCCAGCAGCTACGGCACTGGGACCGTTTCCAGTGGCAACGTCCGACTCCTGTACGACCCGGCCACCGACCTCGCCGGGAAACATATTGTGGTCGTTGAGGATATAATTGACAGTGGGAGGACGCTGACGCGGCTGGTCGAAATGCTCCGCGCCCGGCACCCGGCCAGTCTGGCGATCTGTACCTTGCTCGACAAGGAGATTGCCCCGGAGCCTCCCCCGGAAATCCGATTCGTCGGATTCCACGCCCCACCGGCCTTCCTGGTCGGCTACGGTTTGGATCACGCCGAGGACTGCCGGCACTTACCCTATATCGTTGACCTGGACTAACGAATGGCTGAACGCATACCTCCGCGCTCCTCGGGACCCAACTGGGCAGGCTTGAGCAAGAACTTCGCGCTCTGGCTCCTCGTAGGTCTGTTGGCGCTGACGCTGTATAACACGATGAGCCGACAGAAGAGCCCGACGCAGGAGTTCTCCTACACGGCGTTCCTGACGCAGCTCGATGCCGGCAACATTGGGCAGGTAACCGTCGTCGATGGGAAGCGCCTCGAGGGCGAGTTCCGGACACAAGTCCTCCAGGACTCCCGATCGGCGAAGGGGTTCACCGTCCTGCTGCCGTTCACCAACAGCGAGCAGCTCCAGTCGCGGTTGGAAGAGTCGGGCGTGACGATCGAAGCCAAGGAATCCAAGACAGGGATCCTGAGCGTCCTGCTCAACCTCCTCCCGTGGATTCTGATCATCGCCCTCTGGGTGTTTCTCTTCCGGAACATGCAGGCGGGGGGCAATCGTGCGTTCTCCTTCGGGAAGTCGAAGGCGAAGCTGCTGACCGGCGACACGCCGAAGCTGACCTTCGCGGACGTCGCGGGTGCCGACGAGGCGAAGGTCGAGTTGCAGGAGATCATCGAATTCCTCAAGGATCCGCAGCGCTTCACGCGGCTCGGCGGGCGCCTCCCCAAGGGCGCGCTGCTGGTGGGCCCTCCCGGCACCGGGAAGACCCTCCTGGCCAAGGCGGTGGCCGGCGAGGCAGGTCGACCCTTCTTCTCGATGTCCGGCTCGGACTTCGTGGAGATGTTCGTGGGCGTCGGCGCCAGCCGCGTGCGCGACCTCTTCGAGCAGGGGAAGGCCAATGCCCCCTGCATCATCTTCATCGATGAAATCGACGCCGTCGGCCGCCACCGGGGCGCCGGCCTCGGCGGGGGACACGACGAGCGGGAGCAGACGCTCAACCAGCTGCTGGTCGAGATGGACGGCTTCGAGTCGAACGATGGCGTGATCCTCATCGCCGCCACCAACCGACCGGACGTGCTCGATCCGGCCCTGCTGCGTCCGGGCCGCTTCGACCGCACGATCGTGGTGGATGCACCGGACGTACGTGGGCGTGAGGGCATCCTGCGCGTGCACACGCGGAAGATTCCGCTGGCCGCGGATGTACGGCTCGAAATTCTGGCCAAGGGCACGCCGGGCCTGGCCGGCGCCGACCTCGCGAACCTCGTCAACGAGGCAGCCCTGCTGGCGGCGCGCACCAACAAGTCGCTCGTGTCGATGTCCGACTTCGAGGACGCGAAGGACAAGGTGATGCTCGGCGTCGAGCGCCGGAGCCTCGTCTTGACCGAAGATGAACGGAAGCTGACGGCCTACCACGAGGCGGGACACGCCGTCGTGGCGATCAAGACGCCCGGCAGCGATCCGGTGCACAAGGTGACCATCGTGCCGCGCGGCCGGGCGCTGGGCCTCACCGCCTCCCTCCCCGAAACTGACCGCCACAGCTACACCAAGGATTGGCTCATCGGGAACCTGGCGATGTTCTTCGGTGGCCGTGTCGCCGAGGAGCTGATCTTCGGCGCCGAGAAGGTGACGACCGGCGCGGGGAATGACATCGAGCGCGCCACCGGACTTGCCCGGCGGATGGTTACGCAGTTTGGCATGAGCGAGCGGGTGGGCGCCATGTCCATCGGCGAGCGGGAGCAGGAAGTATTCCTCGGTCGAGATTTCGGCCACCGGCGGGAGGTCTCCGAACGCACCGCCGAAATGGTGGACGACGAGGTCAAGCGGCTGCTCGATGAGGCATATGCCAAGGCAGCGGTCCTCCTCACCGACCACAAGGATCTCCTGGAGCGGATTGCCCAGGCGCTGCTCGACCGCGAGACGATCGACCGTGAGGATCTCAAGCTGCTTGTGAAGAACATGCCGCTCCCCCCTCGGGAGGCTCCCCCGTTGCCTCCGGCTCCTGCGGCCCCGGCGGCAGCACCCAAGGCCGCCGCTCCGGTGGCGCTTCCAAGCCTTGGCGCCCCGCCGGCGGAGCCTGCCGGCGCGTGAAGGTGACTCCGCTCGCCGCGGCCTCGCGGGAGGCGGTGCGGGCGGTGCTCCGGGCTGGAGGCTTCGAGGAGTGGAAGGCCGATGCGGCCGCTCAGGGAACTGAGCCGGCCGCATTGCATTTGTCCGGACTCGATGCGGCCACCCGTGAAGCGCTCGTGGCGTACGCCGGCGGGAAACTCGGGCTCGATATCCTGACCACGGAGACCGGGGCGGTCATCAGCGGCAGCAGGGCACGGCTGCAGGCGCTGGCGCGCCCGTGGGTCGGTCCGCCGGAACTCGCCGAGGTGGCATTCCAGGTGGGGCTCGCCTTGCCCATGGAACTCCCCGCGGTCTGGATCACGGCGCGTGCGACCATCGATCTCGATCGGCAGGTCATCGTCGGTATCGTCAACGTCACCCCCGACAGCTTCAGCGACGGCGGCCAGCTGCCGACCGTGGACGCGGCCCTTGCTCGCGCCGAGGTACTTCTCGCGGGCGGCGCGACGGTCC
>SPDF01000401.1 GCA_004525055.1 Gemmatimonadales bacterium
CAGTTCCTCGAAACCATCCTGGCCAACGCGCACCGGATGCAGCGGCTGGTCGATGACCTCCTCGACCTGGCGCGGATCGAATCGGGGCGCTGGCAGCCCGATCTCGCGGCGATCGACCTCGTCGATGTGGCGGCCGAGGTGGTGTCGGACTTCGCCGGCCGGGGTGACGAGCTGGGCGTGACTCTCTCGACCGACATCCGTCCAGGGGCTGGGACGCTGCTGGCCGATCCGGAAGGGGTGCGGTTGGTACTCCGCAACCTGCTCGACAATGCGCTCCGCTACACCGCCGCCGGCGGCCGGATCACCCTCCACAGCAGCGTCGAGGAGGAGGGCATTTCGCTCCAGGTGGAGGACACCGGCAGCGGCATCCCGCAGGAACATTTGTCCCGAGTCTTCGAGCGGTTTTATCGGGCCGACCCCTCCCGCTCCCGCGCCGAAGGGGGGACGGGCCTCGGACTCGCCATCGTCCGGCACACGGTCGAGGCGCACGGCGGCCGGGTGGGGATCGAAAGCGAGCTGGGATCGGGCACACGAGTGTCGGCCTGGTTTCCCGGGGGCCTGACCGAGGGGAGGAGCGGGGCCGTTACAAAGCCGTGACCGGACGCACGCGCGGGCGTGACGCACCGTTGCGTTCGTTACGCCGCGATGTGCAGCCACTCCCTCGCATCGCCCGGGCGGGCACCGAGCCCCCCGACGACAACCTCCTGGGGCCGAAGCGGCCCCGCATGAAAGGGTGTACATGCGTTCCTCGATGTGTCGTTCGGCCGTGAGCCTCGCCCTGCTGGCCCTGATGACCGCCGGCGTCGCCTCGGCACAGACCAGCTACCCGAACGTGAAGATGGTCGGCCGCTTGCAGGTCGAGTTCTACGACTTCAACAACGGCGACAACGCCATTTACGCCGCCATCCCGGTGCGCGCGGCGGAGAGCAACTTTCTGGTTCGCCGGGCCCGGATCACGGCCAAGGGCAACCTGACCGAGAACATCTCCTTCGTCATCCAGCCCAGCTACACGACGGGCCAGTCCGGACTGATCCTGAAGGACGCCTACCTCGACGTGGCATTCACGAAGCCGGAGGCGAAGAGCGCCTTCGTCCTCCGGGCCGGCCAGTTCAAGCGGTTCTTTGGCCGGTACGAGCTCACCTCGTCGAACAACCTGCCCTCCATCGAGCGCGGCGCCTATCGGGGCCTGGTGCCAGTCTCATCGAACGACCTGGCCATCGGCAACGGATTCGCGGCCCATGACCTCGGCGCCGGCCTGATGTACACCGGGATGGAGAAGAAGTTGGCCATCATGGGCAGCGTCATGAATGGTGCCCTCTCCCCGAACAACCTTGACCTGAACAACTCCAAGTCGTACTACGCCCGCGCCACCTACGCCATCACGCCGAAGCTCGCAATCGGCGGCTCCTTCGCCAGCCATGACTTCATCCAGCGGCCCGACACCACCGTGCCGGCCGACAGCTCCGCCACCAACACCGGCTGGGGCGTCGACGCCCAGTGGGGCGCCCCGGGCAACGAGGGGCTGTACGTGATGGCGGACTACATGAGCGGCGAGAGCACCATCAACAGCGCCAATGAGATCTGGGGCATCCAGGGCGTGGCGGCGTACAACATCCGCATGAAGTCGCCCGACAGCTTCCTCTATGCCATCGAGCCGGCGTTCCGCTACGACCTGGCCGAGCCGAGCAACAAGATCGTCAACGACCAGAGCACCCTCATCACGGCGGGCGTCAACTTCTACCTGAGCAGCAAGGCGCAGTTCCGCCTGATGTACGAGTCCCAGAGCTTCGAACAGTCCGACCTCAAGACGATCAGCGGCGTGCGTACCGCGCTGACCATGAATTTTTAAGGGAGTGACACAATGACTTTCCGATCGATCGCCCTCGCGCTCGGCGCGGCCGCCCTCGTGGCGGCCCCCGCCATCGCGCAGGGCCTGACCGGAGCGGGCGCCACCTTCCCGAATCCGATCTATACGAAGTGGTTCGACGCCTACAACAAGGCCACCGGCATCCAGATCAACTACCAGTCGATCGGGTCCGGCGGCGGAATCCGTCAATTCACCCAGGGCACCGTGGATTTCGGCGCCACCGACGGACCGATGAGCCCGGCCCAGATG
>SPDF01000374.1 GCA_004525055.1 Gemmatimonadales bacterium
CGGACGGTGCTCGATGTCGGCGGCCAGACAATGAAGGCGAGCCGGCTGGATGACCGAGGCCGCGTGGCCGCCTTCCGGCTGAATGACAAGTGCGCCGCCGGCACCGGGGCATTCCTCGAAAAGACGGCCCGGTATCTGGGCTTTGGGACCGAACAGATCGGAGCCATTGCCGCCGCGTCCGCGGAGGCCGCGAACATTTCCGGCGTCTGCGCGGTGTTTGCCGAGTCCGAGGTGATCAACCACGTCTCGAGCGGACGAGCGCCAGGCGACATCCTGCACGGCGCCGTGGTGTCGCTCGTCGCGCGCTCCGTCCAGTTGATGAAGCGGGTGCGCCTCGAACCCGAAATCACCCTGGTCGGTGGGATTATGCGGTTCCCCACAATGGTCCGCGTACTCCGGGAGGAGCTGGGCCAGGAGGTGAACGTCCCACCGGAGCCGCTCGCGCAATTCACCGCGGCCATTGGCGCAGCGGTCCTGGGCCACCAGCGCCTCGCGAAGCGCGCCGCCGAACATCTGGCCGCCTGATGGGACGGACGCTCCCGATCCTCGAGCCGAGTGGTGATGCGCCAGATCCACTCGTGCAGGAGGGGTGGGAGCGCCGGTTCATCGCCGTCGGGGCGCGCCTCGATGAATCCGTGGCGCTGTATGAGCAGCTCGGTTTCGACGTCAGGCTCGAGCTTCCTACTGCACTCGACCTGCGTGAAGAATGCGGCGACTGCCACGCTGCGCTGCAACTCTATCGGATCGTGTATACCAGGAGACCTGCATGAAGGCCGCCGTATTCCACGCTGCACACCAGCCACTCGAACTCACTGACGTCCCCACCCCTGAACCGAAGGCCGGAGAAATCCTGGTGAAGGTGGCGGGCTGTGGGGTTTGCCATACCGACCTGCACTACCTCGACCACGGCACTCCGACCTTCAAGCCACCTCCGATCATCCTGGGGCATGAGGTGGCCGGGACGGTCACCGACGTGGGCGCGGGCGTCACGGCGCTCGCAGCAGGGGCCCGGGTGCTCATCCCCGCGGTGCTCTCGTGCGGACACTGCACCCTCTGCCGCTCCGGGCGTGAGAATATCTGCGAAAACAGCCAGATGCTGGGTAACCACATCGACGGCGGCTACGCGGAATTCGTGGCGGTGCCGGCCAAGGACGTGGTCCCCATGCCGGATGACGTGCCACTGGTGGAGGGATCGATCATCGCCGATGCAGTCACGACGCCCTACCACGCGGTGGTCCGGCGCGGCAAGGTGACTCCGGGGGATTGGGTGGTGGTGTTCGGCTGCGGCGGGGTGGGCCTTTCACTGGTCCAGATCGCCGCGGCGGTGGGGGCTCGGGTCATTGCCGTGGACGTGAAGGACACCAAGCTGGCGACCGCCACCCGCTTTGGCGCCACAGCCGTGTTCAATGCGGCAATGACCAAGAAGCTGGACAAGGAGATCCGAGCCCTCAGCGGTGGCGGCGTCGACGTGGCGTTTGAGGCGGTCGGCAAGGCGGCCACACAGGAAGCTGCCCTGAACTGCCTGACCACCGGCGGCCGGCTGGTGCTGGTCGGGTACAGCCCGGAAACGCTGCCGCTGAACGCCGGCCGCGTGATGTTCCGGGAAATCGAGGTGGTCGGCTCGCTGGGCTGCCGCCCAGTTGACTATCCGCGTGCCATCGAAATGGTTCGCCAGGGCCATGTACGGCTGATGGAGCTGGTCACTCACCGATTCCCACTCGAACAGATCGCAGAGGCGCTCGACACCCTCCGGGGCGGCGAGGCCATCCGCGTCGTGGTGACCCCATGAAGATCACCGACGCCCTCCTCGGTGAGCACGGCGCGTTCTACGCGCAATTCGATCGACTCGAGGAGACGATTCCGCACACGACATCGGTCGGCGAAGTGCGAGAGCAGGCCGCGCTGCTCGCTGCTGCGCTGGTGTCACACGCCCAACTGGAAGACACGCTGCTGTTCGAGCGAATGCGTGGAGCGGGTGCCGACGAGGGGCTCTTGAGCACGATGGAATCGGAGCACACGGAGATCGCCGGGCTGCTCACCCGCGCGCAGGGAACCTCGGATGCGGCGATGGCACGAGAGGCATTGCTCGACGCGGTGTCCCTGGCCAGGGACCATTTCGCCAAGGAGGAGCAGGTCGCGTTCCCGATGGCCGAGAGCATTGTGGGGGAGGCGGGACTCGCGGCGCTCGGCGCGAGGTGGTCGGCGCGCCGCGAGGTGTTCCTGAGTGACAGCTAGGGAAGTGCTCCGAGAGGCATCCGGTGCGCCTTCCGGCCACCACGCGGCGTCCGCTCCACGCCATGCGCAGCCGCCACGAGGCCCGCCGCCTTC
>SPDF01000185.1 GCA_004525055.1 Gemmatimonadales bacterium
CCAGGCTTCAGGACACCTCGGCGGCCTTCGGCAAAGACGCCATAGGCGTTCTCGGAGGTGTACGCGCGCAGGGCCTCCTCGACCGTCACCTTCTGCGCGGCGAACCACCCGCCGGGGTTCTTGTCGTCGAGGGTCCGCCGCGTGACCGCGGCGTAGACGCCGAGCAGCGGGTCGAGGGGCGCCACGGTCCAATCGGAGCCGAATTCCAGGTGCGCGCCATCGTCGATCAGCGTGCGAAAGGCGTAGGTCGTCTGGAGGAGGAGCGTGTCGATCCGCTTGGCGGCCCAGCGGCCGTCGTCGATGATGTGATAGGGCTGCATCGACGGAATCACGTTCATCCTGGCGATGCGCGTGATATCCTCCGGGCGGAGGTGCTGTGCATGCTCGATGCGGAAGCGGCGATCGCGGGGACCGTTGGCCACCATTACCGAGTCGAACGTATCGAGCAGGAGCGCATTGGCACGGTCGCCGATGGCGTGAATCGCCACCTGGAGCTGCGCGGAGTCGGCGGCCTGCACCCACCGTCGGACCGAGTCCAGCGGCGTGGTTTCCAGACCGCGGGTGTTGGGTGCGTCGAGATAGGGCCGGAAGAGCAGCGCCGTCGTCGAGCCGAGCGACCCGTCCATGTATCCCTTCACGCCGTCGATACGGAGCCAGTCGTCGCCGGGGCCGATGGCAGCCACGGTGTCGGCGACCCACCGCCAGCGACTGATGGGGAAGAACATCTTGGTGCGGACCGTGAGCGTGCCCGCCGCGCGGGCACGCTGGAACGCGCCGAGCCAGGTGCGGGGCGCGCTCATGAAGTTGGTCGCCGTGACCCCCTTGCTCGCAGCAAACGCCAGCGCCCGGGCCAGCGCCGCATCGAGCTGCGCCTCGCTCGGCGGTGGCATCACGCCGTACACCGGGCCCATGGCGTTGTCCTTCAGGATGCCGGTCGGCTCCCCGGTGCGCGGGTCGCGCACGATCTCCCCGCCGGGAATGTCCTTGGTGGCCTTGGTGATGCCAGCGGCGCGCAGCGCGGCGCTGTTCGCGACGCCCATGTGCCCGTCGAGGCGGTTGACGAACACGGGGTTGTCGGGCGTGACCGAATCGATCCACGCCCTGGTCGGCAGGGGGGTCCCGGGCCACCGCTCGTGATCCCAATCGCCGCCGATGATCCACTCCCCCGGCTTCCGTTCCGCGGCGAAGGCCGCAATGCGGGCGGTGAACTCCTCCGGCGTGTCGGCCGTGCGCAAGTCGACGCTCACCAGCTGGATGCCACCGTCGAGGAAGTGGGTGTGTCCATCCATGAACCCCGGGACGATCATTGCCCCTGCGGCCGTGATCACCTGCGTCTGCTCCCCGACAAATCTGGCCACGTCGCTGCTGTCGCCGACGCCCACGATGGTGTCGCCGCGCATGGCGACACCGCCAGCCCACGGTTGGTCAGGGTTTGCAGTCCAGGCTCGGCCGAACACCACCAGGCTTGCCGGCGGAGGAGGAGCGGGAGAACAGCCCAGCACCGCGGCTGCAAGAACCGGCGCAAGCACGGTCAACCGGACTCGGAACGAGGGGTTGCAAGGCATCGTGGAGCCAATCCTAGCGGAGAGTGGTGAGCCGGCGGAGTGTCTCGAGTTTTTCGAGCGCCGACCCGCCCTGCGTGGGCGCCGCAGGAGCCACCGAGAAGAGGTCGCGAATGTCGAGCAGGATTTCGAGCATCAGCTGGTCGCGGACGTACGCCGCGTCGAGCTCTTCGACTCGGCGCTGGTCGTCGGAGGCGCGGGCGCGCTCGAAGGTCTCGCGATAGAGCGTGTCGAGGTTACCGAGGATTCGTTCACGTGAGCGCATGCGCAGGCCAGGATCGGGGGGTGCCGCGTACGGGTGGCTGAAAGAAGATGCTATACTCCGAAGCGATTGGCGAGGGGGCTCTCCCTCACTCCGTTTCCACCCCTACTGGACACCCCGATGACCCTGTCAGACGCCCAGCGTCGAGTGGATGCCTGGATCAGCCAGTATGAAGAGGGCTACTTCGACCCGCTCACCAACATGACCCGGCTCGCCGAGGAGGTCGGAGAGCTGGCGCGGGAGGTCAACCATCGCTTCGGCCAGAAGACCAAGAAGGAGGGCGAAGCCGAGGGGGACATGGGAATGGAGATGGCCGACATTCTCTTCGTGCTGATCTGCATGGCCAACCGAGAAGGAATCGACCTGCAGGAATCGTTCGAGCGCATGATGACCAAGGTGGAGAGCCGGGACGCCGACCGCTGGACAAGGAAGTCAGGGCACGGCTAAGCACGCACGCTTCTGTCATTGCGAGGCCACGGAGGGGCCGAAACAATCTGGTCCAAGATTGTTTCGTCGGCCCCTGCCGGGGCCTCCTCGCAATGACAAAAGGCGCCCCTACTCCCACTCCTTCGGTTCCGCCTCCGTCTCGTCCAACAGCATCAGATAGCTCTCCAGACGATCCGGAGCGATCGCACCGTCCGCCACCGCCTCCCGGATGCGGCACCCCGGCTCGCTCACGTGCCGGCAGTCCTGAAAGCGGCACTCGCCGATGAGCGGCCGGAACTCCGGAAAACAACTGGCCAGCTCCCGCGGTTCGATCCCCCACAAGCCGACCTCGTTGAAACCGGGGGTGTCCACCAGGAACCCGCCCTCGAAGGGGATCATCAGCGCGGATACGGTCGTATTCCGTCCGCGCCGCTGCTTCAGGCTCAGCTCGCCGGTCCGCAGGGTGAGTCCCGGCTGGAGCGCGTTCAGCAGACTCGACTTACCGGCACCGGAGGGTCCGGTCACAACTGACTCGCGGCCCGCCATCGCGGACCGCAGTTCAGCCAGCCCTTCCCCCGTCTTCGCGCTGGTTCGAAACACCGGATACCCTGCCTTCCGGCACCGCTCCTCGAGCCAGACACCGGCATCGAGATCCACTTTGTTGATCACGACGGCGGCAGGAATCTCGTTGGCCTCTGCCACCACCAGGAGCCGGTCAATCAGCTGGGGCAACGGGGCAGGATCACAATTGGAGGTGACGACGAAGACGGTATCGATATTGGCCGCGATCGGCCGTGTGCCACGGCCGAGCGGGACCCGCCGCTCGAGCAGAGTCTTCCGTTCGGCAACGTTGGTGATCGAATAGAGCCCACCGACGGGATTGGGCAGGAGGGTCACCCGGTCGCCGACGACGACGCGTGGGGTGTCTCGCTTGGTCTTTCCACTCAGGACCGCGCGCACTTCGCCGTCACTCGTCATTACCCGGTACGCCGCCCCGTCCCGCTCGAGCACCGTGCCAGGCAGACCCGTCACCATTCCCCCGGCTGCTTGGCGATGGCGTCGTCCAGCGCCGCCTTCACGTCATAGAGCGAGAGCGCCTTGAGGCGATCTTCGGCCTCGGTAGCGCTGCGCCCCCACGCGAGGAAGTCGGTTTCCACATGCCCGACGGGCGCGGCGCCGGCAGCATCCCACCGGACAAAGAGCAGCGCCGCACCATAGCGACCCCGCTCATCGGCGTCATCATCGACATACAGGCCCACCGAGTAGGCGTTCCCGTCACTCCCGCCGAAGGCCGCCGCCCGCCCGTGCTGGGCCATGTATCCACCGAGGGTGGCTTCCATCAGCTCTTCAACGCAAGGGTCTCGCGCACCACGTTGCCGAAGATGAACACGATGTTGGCGGGGCGTTCGGCCAGCCGCCGCATCAGGTAGGGATACCACTGGGTGCCGAACGGGATGTAGACCCGCATGTTGAAGCCGTCCCGCCGAAACCGCTCCTGCAAGTCCCGTCGGACGCCAAACAGCATCTGAAACTCGAAACGCTCGGACGGAATCCCCTCCCGGGTCACGAACGCCTTCGCGTGCTCGAGCATGCGATTGTCGTGCGTGGCGATGCCCGGGTAATTCCCACGCAGGAGCAACGCCTCCATCAACGCGATGAACTGGAGGTCCACGTCTTTCTTGTCCGGGAAGGCGACATCGGGCGGCTCGAGGTAGGCGCCCTTGCACAGCCGCACGCGAGCGCCGATCTCGATGAGCCGCGTAACGTCGGCGGCGGAACGGCGCAGGCAGGACTGCACGACCACGCCCGTATGCTCCCCGAAATCGGCCAGCAGGTGACGCTCGAAGAAGTCGAGGGTCCGTTGCGTGTACTCTGAGCTCTCCATGTCGAGCCGGACGAACCCGCCCAGTTCACGCGCCTTGGTGAGAATCCGGCGCATGTTGTCGAGGCAGAGCGCCTCGTCGATGTCGAACCCCATCTGGGTGAGCTTGACCGACACGTTGATCTCGGCGCCGCTCGCGGCGAGCCCGTCGAGCATGCGGAGGTACTCGTCGCGGGCCGCGATCGCGTCGGCGGGCAGGTTGACGCTCTCGCCGAGGAGGTCCAGAGTCGTGGTGATGCCGTGGGACTTCAATTCGAGCGCGGCCGCCGTGGCGGTCTCCCTGGTCTCACCGGCCACGAA
>SPDF01000245.1 GCA_004525055.1 Gemmatimonadales bacterium
CACCAGCACGCCGAAGTACGCAAACGACCCCATGAAGAAGTAGTCGCGTTCGCGCACCTCGCGGGGGAGATCCCGCTCGAGGTGCATGGAGAAGCCGTACTTGAAGTTGAGGTAGAAGACCAGCGCCACGGTCAGGGTGCCGAACATGGCGAGCGCGGCGAACCCGGCGCGTTTGTCGCGGCGGATCAACTCCCAAAGGCCGTAGAGCCCGATCATCCCGAAGAGCGCCGCGGCGGCGCCGGCCGCCGAGCCCCAGTCGCGGGCGAACTGCCACCGGAAGTACTGCAGGTAGTTCCCATACTGGGAGAGGAGGTCGGCCTGCCGGTCGAGGACGGGCGGCTTGGCGTACTGAACCCGGTTGATGACGTCCATCAACGCCTGGCTGAAGAAGCCGACCGGCTCCCCCTCGTTGATCGGCGGGAACATCCCGGCCCGGATCGGGAGGAAGAGATAGTTGAGCGATACGCCGACGATCACGGCGGTGATGACGCCGATCACGACCCAGGGCCGCGTGATGACCTTCCAGTCGGTCCAGAGGATATAGATGGCGACGGCCGGCGCCGCGAGGAGCCCCATCAGGTGGTTGGTGGTCGAGAGCGCGATGATGTAGGCGATCAGGACGACCCACTGGTCGCGGTGCGGGCCCGGATCGTCGTCGCCCCAATGCACTGCCAGCCAGGTGACCAGCGCCATCGACAGCAGGGAAGCGGTGTAGACCTTCTCATTGACGGTCGACTGATTCCAGACCGTCCACGACGTCGCGGACACGAGCGTGCCGGCGGCGGCGGCGAGGAGTCGCCCCCAGCGGATCGGAACGATCTCACGGAGCCAGCGTTCGGCAATCAGGAACCAGAGGGCCGCCGACGCCGCGCTGGTAAAGGCGGCGAAGAGATTGATCCGCTTCGCATATTCGCCAGCCAGCGGCAGGAGGCCCCAGGTGTGGGCCAGGATGACGAAGAGCGGGTTGCCCGGTGGATGGGGAATGCCGAGTACCTTCGCCGCGGCGATGTACTCGGAGGTGTCCCAGAAGGCGGTGGTGGGCGCCAGGGTCACGTAGTAGATGCCGAAGACTGCCAGCCCGACGAGGGCGGCCCAGCCGTACGGGGTCGCGGGTTTGCTGTTCGTCACGAAGTCTCCGTTAGTGCCTGAACTGCCGCGAGCCGGTGAGGACCATGGCGAGGCCCAATCGGTCCGCCGCGGCGATCACATCATCGTCCTTGATCGAGCCGCCCGGCTGGATGATGGCGGTGACGCCGGCCTCGGCCGCCGCCTCCACGCCATCGGGGAAGGGGAAGAACCCGTCGCTCGCGAGGACGGAGCCGCGCGGGTCGTGCCCCTGCTGCCGTGCCTTGTGCGCCGCCAGGAAGGAGGCATCCACCCGGCTCATCTGGCCGGCGCCAATGCCGATCGCCGCTTCGCCGCGAATCAGCATGATCGCGTTCGACTTGACGGAGGCGACCCCCGCCCAGCCGAACCGGAGATCGCTCCATTCCTGCTCGGTGGGGTGCCGCACCGTTGGTACGCGCCACGCCTCCTCCGAGGGATCGAACTGGAACCGGTCCTGGACCAGGAATCCTCCACGGACGCACTTGTAGTCCAGGCCCTGCTCGCCGTGGCTCACCGGCAGCTCCACCACGCGCAGGTTCTTCTTGGCCGACAGGACCCGGAGCGCCTCCTCATGGAAGGAGGGAGCCACGATCACTTCGAGGAACATCCCCACCATCTCCTCGGCGGTCGCCTTGCTGACCACGGTGTTGAACGCCACCACGCCGCCGAAGGCCGATTGCGGATCGGTGGCCAGCGCCTTCTGCCACGCCTCCAGCGCCGACGCGCCGACGGCCAGGCCGCAGGGGGTCGTGTGCTTGATGACGGCGCAGGCCGGTCGGTTGGTCCACGGCGCCACCGCCGCCATCGCTCCGTCCAGGTCGAGGATGTTGTTGAAGGAAAGTTCCTTCCCCTGCCGCTGGGTCAGGTCGCGAATACCGCGCGGCTCCTCGGTCACATACAGCGCCGCTCGCTGGTTCGGATTCTCACCATACCGCAGCGACGACACCCGCTCCAGGGATCCCCCCAGCCGGGCCGGCAGCCCTTTCTCGCGAGGGGTCAGATACCCCGCGATGGCACCGTCGTAGTCCGCGGTGTGCGCAAAGACCTTGGCGGCATAGGCGCGCCGAGTTTCAGCCGGTATCTCACCGGCGCGGAGGAGCGCCAGCACGTCTGGGTAGTCGAACGGCTCCACGACGGGGAGCACGAACTCGTGGTTCTTGGCCGCCGAGCGGAGCATCGACGGACCGCCGATGTCGATGTTCTCGATGGCGTCCTCGAACGACACATCGGGCTGGGAGATCGTGGCACGGAACGGGTAGAGGTTCACCGCCACGAGGTCGATCGGGGTGATGCCATGGTCGGCCATGGCGCGCTGGTGCACGGGATTGTCGCGCCGTCCGAGCAGACCCCCATGTACCATCGGGTGAAGCGTCTTCACCCGGCCATCCAGCATTTCCGGGAAGTTGGTGATCGACTCCACCGACTCCACCGGTACCCCCGCCGCCTTCAGCGCCGCCGCGGTCCCGCCGGTCGAGACGATGTCCCAGCCCAACTGCACCAGACCCTGTGCGAACGCGACGACGCCCCGCTTGTCACTGACGGAAATCAATGCCCTCGGCATGGTACTCCCAGGTAGAATCCGACTGCTAAATCAATCTGCATTTGCCATCGGGACGGGATGTCCCGCCCGTGCCGCCGCCAGTACCACATCCGGCAGGAGGCGGTGTTCTTCCGTGAGCACCCGCTCGGCCAGCGTCGCCGGCGTGTCGCCCGGCAGCACCGGGACCCGGCGCTGCGCCAGGATCGCGCCCCGATCATAGACCTCGTCCACCAGGTGCACCGTCGGACCCGACTCCGCGGCGCCGCTGGCAATGACCGCCTCGTGCACGCGCTGCCCGTACATTCCCGGCCCGCCGAAGTCGGGGAGGAGGGCAGGGTGGATGTTGACCATGCGGCCGGCGTATTTCTGGACGACCCCCGGCGGCACCAGCTTCAGGTAGCCGGCGAGCACGAGGAGATCGACATCCCGTCGCCCCAGCCGGGTGATCCACTCCGCGGCATCGGCTGGGTCGGCCAGCACCTCCGCCGGGACACCCGCCTGCCGGGCCCGTTCCAGACCGCCAGCGTCCGCCCGATTGCTCAGGACCAACACCACGCGCGCAGGCTCCTCACCCTGGAGCCGGTCGAGGAGTGCCTGCAGGTTGCTTCCCCCACCCGAAACGCAGACCGCGACGCGATACGACATAACCCGTAAAAGTAAGGGGGCGACCCCTCACTCCCTAGGGGTTCCCGGGGGGAGCAATCGCCCCCAGGATGTGGTCCACCGCCGCCGAAAGATCAGGCACCACCGGGAAGCCTGCCGCGAGCGCCGCCGATTCGTGCTTGCGGCCCGCCCCCGTGCGCACCAGGAGCGCCTGCCCCCCGAGCGCGCTGACGGGCTCGAGGTCCGTCACCCGGTCTCCAA
>SPDF01000422.1 GCA_004525055.1 Gemmatimonadales bacterium
CACGAGATGTTTTCGCTGGTGGACGGCTGCACCATGTCGGCCAAGAAGGACGGCATGGCCAACATCGGCGGGTTCCTGGCGCTGAACGATCCAGAACTTGCCCGGAAGGCGCGCAACCTGCTCATCCTGACGGAGGGGTTTCCGACCTACGGCGGCCTGGCCGGCTATGACATGGACGCGATTGCGGTGGGACTCGAGGAGGTGCTGGACGAAGACTACCTGCGGTACCGGATCCGATCGACCGCCTACCTGGCGGAGAAAGCCGAGGCGGCGGGTGTCCCCACGGTGCGCCCCCCCGGCGGCCACGCGGTGTATCTCGACGCGAAGGCACTCCTGACCCACATCCCGGCGTCGCAGTACCCGGCGCAGGCGCTGGCCGTGGAGCTCTACCGTGTCGGTGGCGTGCGGGGCGTGGAGATCGGGTCGGTGATGTTCGGCGTTCGGCATAAGGATGGAACCGAGACGCCGTCGGCGATGGAACTGGTGCGGCTCGCCATCCCGCGCCGCACCTATACCCAGAGTCACGTGGACTACGTCGGGGAAGTCATCCGGGAGGTGGCCGGGCAGCGCAAGAAGATCCGCGGGCTCCGCATCGTGGAACAGGCGCCTTGGCTGCGGCACTTCACCGCGAGATTTGCTGCAGTGTAGAGATTGAGATTGCTTCGTCGGCCCCTGCCGGGGGTCTCCTCGCAGTGGCACAAAGAGTTATTCTGTCATTGCGAGGCCACGCAGTGGCCGAAGCAATCTCGATTCAGGCGTCTGCCCGGTGTCTCAGCTGACGGCGGACGATCGCCAGCGCGTCCTTCCGCTCCTTGCCTGACAGCGTCAACCTCGGCGCACGCACCGCTTCGCTCCCCATCCCCACCTCCGCCTGCACGAGTTTGATCAACTGCACGAACTTGGGCACGACGTCAAACCGCAGGAGCGGCAGGAACCAGGCATAGAGCTTGAGCGCCTCCTCGATGCGGCCGGCCTTGGCCAGGTTCACCAGGGCCACCGACTCCGACGGCAGCGCGTTGACCAACCCCGCCACCCATCCGTCCGCCCCGACAGCCAGCGCCTCGACAATCATGTCATCCAAGCCTGCGAACAGTGCCAGGCGGGAACCGAGCAGCGCTCGGACGGCGGTGATCCGGCGGACATCCCCGCTCGACTCCTTGACCGCGTGCACATTCGCGTGCTTGTCGGCCAAGTGCTTGACGTCCTCGGCGGACAGGTCGGTCCCGTAGGCAATCGGGTTGTTGTAGAGCATGCACGAGAGCTTGGTGGCACCTATCACCGCGGAGAAGTGGGCTTCAGTCTCAGGCCAATCGCCGAGGTAGACGTACGGCGGCAGCACCATCAGGCCGTCACATCCGACGCGGGCGGCTTCCTTCGCGAGTGCGACACACTCGGCGGTCGCGAGCCCGCTGATAGAGGCGACCAGCGGCACGCGTCCCTTCGTAACTACGCGGCAGACCTCCAGGATGCGGACCTTCTCGGCAGCGGTCAGCGTGGCACCCTCACCAAGCGAGCCCAGGGCCACCACACCCTTGCACCCGGCGTCCAGCAGCCAGGCCACGTGCTTCGTGAGAAACGCCTCGTCCACCGCACCGTCGCCAGTGAACGGGGTCGTGATGGCGGGAAAGACACCGGACCAGTCGGCCTTCTGCATCAGGGTGCTCCTTGCGGGTCATCCAGGGGAGACGTGAGATCAGCGAGAACGCCGACAGTGGTCGGAACCACCGGCATCCGTACGGTGTCCCTCGCAGTGCCACAGAGGTATTCCAGCGCGAAGCCACAGACCCGGCCCTGGCAACTTCCCATGCCTGCACGGGTGACGAGCTTCATTTGCCGAGCGCTCCATCCGGGGCTCAACACCGACATCGGCACGTCCTCGCAGCGGCAGACGATGGTACCGGGTTCCACCCGCTCGCGCAATTCCGGCCGGAGCTGGAAGGCAACCGCCGCTCGCTCCGCGAACCGCCGGTGCTCCGCTCGTTCCGCATGCAACTTCCCCGCTTCCCCGCTTCCCCGC
>SPDF01000418.1 GCA_004525055.1 Gemmatimonadales bacterium
CCTGCGTGTGGGGTGGATCGGTCGCTCGGTGCACACCACAGCCGAAGCGCGCGAGGCGATCGCCGACGGAGCGGACTATCTCCTCCTGGGGTCAATCTTCGAGACGGCGACGCACCCTGGCCGAGCTGGGCTTGGACTCGGCGTGCTCACCGAGGTCGTCGCGCTCGGGACACCGGTGATTGCCATCGGGGGCATCACTTCAGACCGTGCTGCAGAAGTGAAGGGCACCGGAGCGTGGGGAGTCGCGGCCGTGCGGGCATTCTGGCACGCGATCGATCCGTATGCGGCCGCAATGGAGATGGTGGCGCCGTGGAGCACCGACGAATGAAAGAATTCACGATTACGTTGAACGGCGACCGACGTACCGTACCGGCACCGATCTCCCTGGCCGGCCTCCTCGACCACCTCGGACTCGACCCGCGGGCCGTGGTGGTCGAGCAGAACCGCGGCATCGTCCGCCGCCCCAGCCTCGCCGACACCCCGGTGGCCGACGGTGACGTGATTGAGCTGGTCCATTTCGTGGGAGGCGGGTAGCCGCCACGCCATTATCTTTCCCCGCATGACAGACATACCTACGGCCCCACCCAGCGATACGCCCGATGTGCCCCTCGAAATCGGTGGCCAGCGTTTCCGCTCCCGACTCCTCGTCGGCACCGGCAAGTACCGCGACAACCTGCAGATGGCCCAGGCCATCGAGGCATCCGGCGCCGACGTCGTGACCGTCGCCGTGCGACGCGTGGACCTCGACCGCACCAAGGAGGAGGGGGTGCTGTACCACCTCCCCGCCAACCGGTATTTCCTTCTGGCCAACACCGCCGGCTGCTACACAGCAGACGAGGCGATCCGGTACGCCCGGCTGGCGCGCGAGGCAGGATTCAACGAGTTCATCAAACTCGAGGTCATTGGCGACAAGCAGACCCTCCTCCCCGACACCGATGGGCTTCTCACCGCCACACGAACGCTGGTGAAGGAAGGGTTTCAGGTCCTCGCCTACACCAACGACGACCTCATCACTGCCCTCCGCCTTGAGGAAGCAGGCTGCGCCGCCGTGATGCCGCTCGCCTCGCCGATTGGAAGCGGACTCGGATTGCTGAACCCCTACTCCATCCGCACAATCAAGAGCCGTCTCACCGTGCCAGTCATCGTGGATGCAGGCGTCGGAACCGCAAGCGACGCCTGCCTGACGATGGAACAGGGGGTGGACGGCATTCTGATGAATACCGCGCTCGCCGAGGCGACCGATCCGGTGCTGATGGCGTGGGCAATGCGCAACGCGGTCGAGGCGGGGCGCGCCGCCTGGCGGGCGGGCCGCATGCCCCGTCGCGAGATCGCCGTGCCCTCCAGTCCCACCGCGGGGATGCTTCGCTGAACCAGCCCGTCGGCGTCGACGCGCGCCGTGCCGCACTCACCATTCTCCGCGACGTTCGCGACGGCCGCCCCTTCGACGCCGCTCTGGGGAGTGCCATCGAGGGGCTCCCCGACGCCGATCGCCGCCTCGCCCACGAACTGGCAGGGGGGGTGCTCCGCACGCAGGACTCGCTCGACGACCGGCTGGCCCGCCTGATCCGGCTCGGCTGGGACTCCGTTTCCCCCGCGCTCAGGGATCTTCTCCGTGTGGGCGCGTACCAACTCCTCCACCTCGACCGGATCCCCCCTCACGCCGCGGTGAGCACTTCCGTCGATCTCGCCCGGGAGATTGCCGGCAAGGCGCCGGCCGGGTTCGTGAACGCGGTGCTCCGTCGCCTCGGCCGCGAGGCGACGCCGACACCAAGCGTCGCCTCCGCCGATCCGGTGGCCTCCCTGGCGCGCGCGCACAGTCACCCCGAGTGGCTCGTCGCCGGCTGGGTGGCGCGCTTCGGAGCGGACGACACGGAGGCCCTGCTCCGGTGGAACAACGGGCGGCCCCCGCTGGTGCTGCAGGCTGCACGCGAGGACCTCACCGCCGTCCGCGAACGGCTGGACGCCGCTGGAGTCGACTCCACCGCCGCGCCCTTCGGCGCGGGGCTGGTGGTCGAAACCACGCGCCCCGGCGAGCTCCCCGGCTACGCTGC
>SPDF01000250.1 GCA_004525055.1 Gemmatimonadales bacterium
GAGGACTGCCGGAGGGATCGCCGGCGCCATCGCATCGATTCCCGGCGGCACACCGGTCCGGAATCCCATCCAGATCTGGAAGGCCAGGTAACCGAAGAGGATCATTCCCAACACCAGTCCCCCGACCACCATCGCCGTCCGACCGAACCACCGCCGCCGAGTCCTGCGCCGCGCCAGCTTGGGCGAAAGCAGCTTGTCGGATGCACTGGCGGCACGCAGGGCATCCGCCATCTCCTTGGCCGAGCCCCAACGTTGCTCGGGGTCCTTCTCCAACGCACGGGTGATGATCGCGGAGAGCGCCTTGGGAAGCTCCGGCGCCACCGTCGAGAGTAGCTCCGGTGCCTTGCTGACCTGGTTGGCCATGATCTTGGCGGCTGAGTCCCCGGTGATCGGCCGCCGGCCAGTCGCCACCTCGTATAGCACCACCCCAAGCGAATAGACGTCTGCCCGCCCGTCGAGGCGGTCCCCCGCAACCTGTTCCGGGCTCATGTAGTGTGGTGTCCCGCTGCTGGTGCCGTCGGGCGACGCATCGGCGGCCGCCGCGACGCGGGAGATCCCGAAGTCAGCCACAAACGCATGGCCTTCGGCATCGAGCAGCAGGTTTTCCGGCTTGATATCCAGGTGCAGCACGCCGCGCGCATGCGCCGCGGACAGGGCGTCCGCCACTTCCACGCCCAGCCGTGCCACGCCAGCGGGCGACAGTGGCCCCTCGCGGGAGAGCCGGGCACCGACGGTGCCGTCGGGAAAGTACCGCATGACGAGGTAGACGACCCCGTCGCGGTGCCCCGCTTCATACAGCGGGACAATGTGGGGGTGTTCGGCGGTGGCGACGAGGCGCGCCTCGTCGAGGAGACGGTCCGCGGCGGCGTCGTCGAGAACCAGCTTCGGGTCCAGCGCCTTGATGGCGACGTCTCGATTGAGGAGCGGGTCTCGCGCGCGGAATACCGCGGCGAATCCGCCGACACCGAGGAGCTCGCCAAGCTCGAGTCGGGCGCCGAGGGCGGCGGCCAGACGCTCCTTCAGGTGGTGCAGGCGGTCGTCATCCATCTACTGGGCTCGCCACATCACTCCTCCTTCTTCTGGCTCTGCTGTTTGTCGAACATCTGCTGCCACGCCTCCCGAATGGCTTGGGATGACCCCATTCCTACCGCCAGGGCAAACGCCACCCCGATCGACCCGACCCCGATCAGGAAGGCGCCCCTGACGATCTGGCGCGCGAAATTGAGCTCCCAAATCGCCAGTGCGGCAACGATGGCGAGTACAACTGACTCGGCGATGCTCCCGAGAAGGCGTCTTCCACGCGTTCGCCCACGGAGGTCGCGATCAGGAGGCCAATGCCGACGATCACCCCCACGACCGCCTGCAGGCAGGCAGGGCACGCATGTCATGCACCATCAAGGGAGGCGAGCAGCGCCTCGATCTCGCTGACGATTCGGCCCGGTTCCAGCAGGTCAAAATGGTTCGTACTGGGCACGATCACGATAGACCCGTGTCGGTGGCGGTCGCCGAGCACACCCTCGTCGAGATGCCGGAGGCGAAGCGCCGCGATCGCGGCCACAGTGGCCTCGCCGTCCTCGAACACGCAGCGAAGCGATCGCAGTCGCGTCGAAACTGTCCGATACCATTCGACGAATGGAGATGCTCCCGGCTCCAGAAACGGCCGCACAATGTCGATGGCGTAGCGCCTGAGGACCTCGCTGTTCCCGGCGAACTTGCGAAGCGTCGTCACGAGGTACTCGTGGAGCAGCAGCCAGGCGTCGAAGGTGGCCGCCGACGTGCCGAGCGCCTGCAGTTCACTGAGGAGCTCGCTCTTCTCATCGGCGAGTTTGGCGAGGGCGAGGCTGGCGAAGCAGGTGTCCAGGCTGAGATTGCAGCTGAGCGACAGATAGCCATCGATGCCTGTGAGTGGTGGGTCGCTGGCCAAGAGGCGAAGCCCGACATCGGCGCCGGCGGAAAAGCCGGCTACCAGCACGGTGCTCGGTCCAAGTCGGGCGATGGCGTCTGTGAGGAAGGCGCGTGTGAGCACCAAGTGGTCCTCAAGGCTGAGCGAAATCTGCTGGCGGGCCTCGGGCTCGAATCCGTACGCCGTCAGGGCCAGCACCCGATACGGGAGGACAGAAGCGACTGCCTCGAACTGACGCTGGTCGCCGCCCACGCCGTGCAGGAAGCAGACCAGGATCGGCGACTCGCGTCGGTTGTCGAGATAGTGCATCTCGCCGCCGATAATGCGAGGGTCGAGGGTGGCCCGATTGAGTTGGCGGCACACCGATTCCGTCAGCGGAAATACGTCATCGTGCACACCCGGCTCGGGTACGCCTCCGGCTACTCGAGCTGATCTGCTCAACAGGCCGGATAGTTCCGTGAGAAAGTCCTCCGCCGATTGCCAGCGATCTGCCGGCCGCTTCTCGAGGCATCGCATGACCAGGTTGTTGATGGCCCCCGCCGTCGTTGGGCGACGCTGAGCCAGTGACTCGGGGGACCGCGTCAGGTGCGCGGCGGCGAGTTGCTGTGCTGTAGCGCCGGTAAAGGGCACCGTTCCTGAGAGCATCTCATAGGCAAGAATCCCCAGCGCATATATATCCGCCATGTGATCCACGTCGGATTCGCCCATGGCTTGCTCAGGCGCCATATAAGCGGGCGTGCCGATCGCCACGCCCTGCGTGGTCAGGTGGGAATCAGTGGATGATGCCTCGGAGACGGCCTTCGCTACGCCGAAATCGGCGATGGCCACGTGGCGGCCCGCAATCAGGATGTTCTCCGGTTTCAGGTCGCGGTGGATGACACCACGCGCATGGGCATAGGCCAGTCCATCGGCGATTTCCTGCAGAATATGGAGCGCGTCGTCCGTGGGAAGTTCACCGACGCGGCGCAGTCGTTCGCGAAGTGACTCTCCCTCCACGTAGGGCATGATGAAGTAGAGGTGGCCATCAACACTACCCGAATCGAAGAGCGGGACGATGTGCGGATGTTGGAGGTTCGCGCTGATGCGGATTTCCCGGAGAAACCGCTCCGCACCCAACTCGGAGGCCAGACCCGGGCGCATTACCTTCAAGGCCACCTTGCGGTCGTGGCGCACATCGGTCGCCAGATACACCGTCGCCATGCCGCCCGCGCCCAGTTCCCGCTCGACACGAAAGCGGCCGGCGAGGAGGGAGGCGAGGTAGGTCGGGATGCCCGTCATGACCCGATAACCTAGCGCCAGTGGAGCCCGGTGGCGAGCGTGGCAAGCCGGAGGCAACTCCTCGTTGACCCTCCGCATTGCTGGGACACTCGACCATCCTCGGCGAAGGAGCGCCCATGGCGGTTGAAGTCCGTTAAAGCCGAGAAATGCGGCTGATCGATGTCACCATGATCGGCGCCGGCACCTTCGTGCTGACCGGTATCGCGGCCGGCCGCCATGCTCACTCCTCCTTCTTCTGGTTCCGTTGCTTCTCGAACATCTGCTGCCACGCCTCCCGAATGGCCTGGGACGACCCCATCCCC
>SPDF01000169.1 GCA_004525055.1 Gemmatimonadales bacterium
GGAAGGTCCGCTCAGCAGAGCGAAAGTCCGGCAGGTGCAGCGCCGTGTCGGCATCCACCACGCCCACCAGCGTCACGTTGGGAAAGTCGAGCCCCTTGGCGATCATCTGGGTGCCGAGCAGCAGATCGACCTCGCGACGCTCGACCGTACCCAGGATCCGGTGGTGGGCCCACTTGGTGCTCGTGGTGTCCAGGTCCATCCGCGCGAGCCGCGCCTTGGGGAATCGCTCCGAGAGCCACCGCTCCAGCTGTTGGGTCCCGATGCCGCGCATCTGGGCGACGGCGTGCCCGCAGGAGACACACTGCTCGGGTAGCTCCGTCTCGAACGCGCAGTAGTGGCAGCGCAGCGCCCGTGGCGACTGGTGGACGGTGAGACTGATACTGCACGACGGGCACTCGGGCACATGCCCGCAGTCGGGACACTGCAGGAACGCCGCGAACCCACGCCGGTTGAGGAGCAGCATCCCCTGCTCGCCCCGCGCCAGCACCCGGGACACCGCGGCATCCAGCGTCTCAGACCAGGGAATGGCGCCTGACCCGGGCACCTTCGGCGTGGAGCGCAGGTCCACCAGCTCCACCGGGGGCAGCCTCCCCGCCCCGACCCGTTCCGGCAGTCGCACGATCCGCAGGCGCTTCTCCTCCCCCGCCTCCGACCAGCTCTCCAGCGATGGCGTGGCGCTCCCCAGCACGAGTCGCGCCCCTTCGAGCCGTGCCCGCACCGCCGCCACCTCGCGCGCGTGGTACCTCGGGGTCTCGCCGTTCTTGTAGGTGGCCTCGTGCTCCTCGTCCACCACGATGACCCCGGGCCCCACGACCGGCGCAAAGATGGCCGACCGTGCCCCCACGGCCACCCGCCGCTCCCCTCGACGGAGCGCGCGCCAGGCATCGGCCCGTTCGCCATCGGAGAGTCCACTGTGCAGCACCGCCACGTCGTCGCCGAACATCCCACGGACCCGACGCACCGTCTGTGGCGTCAGTCCGATTTCGGGCACCAGGATGATGGCACCGCGGCCGCTCTCGAGTCCCCGCCGGATCGCCTCGAGGTAGACGAACGTCTTCCCGCTGCCGGTAATGCCGAAGAGGAGCGCGCCTTCCCCGCCCTGCAACCCCTCCACCTCGGCGAGTGCACGGCGCTGATCGTCGGAGAGCGCATCCGGTGGCGGCGTCCCCGCCTCACCGGCGAAGGGATCATGCACCCGCTCGATCTCCTCGATGCTCGCCTGCGCTCCCGCCACCAGCGCACGGATCAGCGCGCTGCTGAAGCCCAGCTGAGTGCGCAGGTGGGCGACCGACGCCGTTCCGCCGAGCTCTTCCACCGCTTCGTAGAGCGCCCGCTGGCGGGGTTTGCCGCCGAAGAGCTCCTGGCGCTCGAGGAGGGTCGGTCGGTGCTCCGGTAGCGTGACCACCCGCTCCGTCACCGCCCCACCGCCGGTGTCGGGAGAGACGATCCCGAGGGTCACCGCACCCACCCGGGCCAACCGGTCCACCACATCCCACACGCCCCGCTTCATCCCCCGGGAAAGCGAACGCACGGACGCGGAGCCACCCTTCCGCTCCAGCCACCGGAGCACTTCCGCACCGGTTCCTCCCGGCACCCGCCGAGCCGCGGCGATCTCCACGATCACCTCGCTGCTGCCCCAGAGCCCCGCCGGAAGCGCCGCCTTGAGCGCCAGGCCGATCGGCGCGCCATAGTAGCCGGCCATCCACTCCACGGTGCGGAGGAGGGCCGGGGTCAGGGCAGGTTCGTCGTCGGGAGTGGCCAGGATCGGCTTGGCCGCCATCTCCGGTGCGGGTGCCTCGACGGCCGTGACGATGCCGATCAGCTCTCGTCCGCGCACGGGCACCACGACGCGCGCCCCGGCCGCCACGCGATCGGCCAGGGTCTCAGGAATCTGGTAGGTGTAAGGCTGGGCGAGGGGAAGCGGGAGCGCGACCTGCGCGTACCGTGGCGTCATCGCGGCGTGACGCCGAGCCCCGGACCGGTGGGAAGGCGCAGCTGGCCACCGGCGATGGTGGCGCCGACGAATGGATCCTTCGCGAGGAGTGCGCCGCCGTCGAGATCCACGATGTCCACCAGCGGGGTGAGGTGCGCCGCCGCCGTGATGGCCAGCGAGCTCTCGATCATGCAGCCGACCATGACCATCAGGTGATGGGCCCGAGCCACGGCGATCATCCGGATCGCTTCGCGGAGACTGCCGCACTTGGCCAGCTTGATGTTGATGCCGTCCACCTGCCCCACCAGGCCGGGAATGTCGCTCGCGACCCGGCACGACTCGTCCGCGATGATCGGAATGTTGGCGGCCATGCGAACGATACCGAGCCCCTCGAGATCGGTCGGGACCAAGGGCTGCTCCAGGACCGTGACGCCGAATTCCTCGAGCACCGGCAGCATCCGGATAGTCTGCTTGACGGTCCATCCGCAGTTGGCGTCCACCCGGAGTTCGCGGTCGGTCGCGTCGCGGATCGTCTGCAGAATTTCCAGGTCCCGGTCGCTGCCCAGCTTGATCTTCAGGATCGGATACTCGGCGGCCTCATGCAGCTTCATCCGGATGCGCTCCGGGGTGTCGATGCCGATGGTAAAGGTGGACATCGGCGCCTTGGCGGGGTCGAGCCCCCACATCTGGTACACCGGAACACCCAGCCGCTTTCCCGCCAGGTCATGCATGGCGGCAGATATGGCGGCGCGCGCCGAGGGGTTGCCCTTGAGCGCGGTTTCGAGCCGGCGATCGGTCTCCTCGAGGTCGAACGGATCGGCGGGGAGATGCAGCGCGTAGTCCTGGAGCGTCTGCATGACCGTCTCAGCGGTCTCGCCGTAAAACCTGGTCGGCGCCGCCTCGCCCCAGCCTTCAGTGCCGTCGGCGTCGGTCAGGCGGACCCACACGGTCTTGTAGTCGCTCTGGCCACCCCGCGCGATGATGAAGGGGTGCTTGGTTTGCAGTTCGAGGTATTCGGCCTGGAGACGCAGCATGGGTACATCCGCTTGAAGGGGCGCTGAAACTTACAATGGCTCGGGTGAGGGGCAACCAACAGCAACAGCATTCACGAAAACACGACAACACGACTCAGCGGCGACGATGGTCGATTGGTATTCAGGTTTACGTTTGGATCGATGATGCGCGCTGAGGCGCAGGTCCTTTCGTGCTTTCGTGTTTTCGTGGCTTCAGTGCCGTTCGAGCTATGCCAGCGCCAACACAAACGCCGCCGTGCCCTCGGCTAACCGCCGCGGTACATACCCACCCTCGAGGGTCCCGAGTATCGGCGTGCCCGGCAGCCGCTCTCGCAACCGTTCCGTCAGGATCCGGTAGTGCTTCGGCTCCAAGGTGAACCCGCCCAGCGGGTCCCCCGCCATCCCATCGAACCCCGCCGACACGATGATCGCATCCGGCATCCAATCCCTGGTGGCGAGCTCGATGGCCAGCCAGAGATCCTGCACGTACTGCTCCGGCTCCAGTCCCGGCGGTCTCGGCACGTTGAAGATATTCCCGACGCCCCGCTCGGACGCAGCCCCGGTGAACGGCCACCACGGCGACTGATGCAGCGACACGAACCGCACCTCGGCGTCGGGTTCGACAAGCGCCTGGGTCCCGTTGCCGTGGTGCACGTCCCAATCGACGATGAGCACCCGCCGACGACCGAGCGACTGAAACCGGCGTGCCGCAATAACGGCGTTGTTCACCAGGCAGAACCCCATGGCCCGGTCCGCCGATGCGTGATGGCCGGGAGGGCGCACCGCCGCGAAGGCGTGGCGCACGCCGGAATGGCTGCGCTCGACCGCCGCCAACACCGCGCCGAGTGCGCCGAGCATGGCGTCCCAGCTGTGGGCGTTCATGACGGTGTCGGGGTCGAGCTGCCCTCCGCCCGCCACATGGGCCTCGGTCAGTGCCTGCAGATGTGCCGGGGTGTGGACAGTGAGAATGACGTCGGGGTCGGCAGGAGCGGCAGTGATCAATTCCGCGGCGGGTAGCTCCGCGAGCGCTGCAAGGACGGCGCGAAGACGATCCGGGGATTCAGGATGCCCGGGTCCCGCATCGTGAAGCGCACAACTGGGGTGACTGTAAACAGCGACGGCCATCGCGCCCGCCGAGGAGGAAGAGAGACTACTTGACCGGACGCCGGAGCACAGGGAGGACGATCAGCGCGGCGTTGTCCACCACGTGGGCCGCATCGAGTGAAGCGGTCTCGTCCCGGAGGGAGGCGCCACGGAACTTCACCTCGTATCCACTCGGGTCCTTCGTGACGTGGGTCATGACCAGCGCCCGGAGTTTGAGCTCCGCCACCGACGCCGTACCCGGAAGCATGAGCTCCACCGTATCCCAGGAATCCTGGACCGTTACACGCACCAACCTGGTATCCCCGCTCATGTCGTCACCACCGCGGGCGTCGGGAGGGTGGTGAAGAACCGGCCGACGGCCTGGTCGAAGAAGAGCGTGGACGCGCGGACCCGGGTGTGGCCATCGTCGGCGAAGACCGCCAGGGCGATCTCCTCTCCGCCCTGCCCCCGCAGCGTGAGGTACGCCGGCCCCTCGGATTCGGGGAACGCCGCCGACTGCGGCATCCGCTGGGCAAAGAACGACTTGGCGCGCCCAATCACATCGGGGCCGGCCAGCGTGGTGATCGTCTCGTGCACCATGGCACACTCAGCGCTTGAGGATGGTGATGCCGGTCGGCTGGGCCGGCAACGGCGTGCTGCTCACTTTCGTGAGCGTGGTCAGGTCGATCACGTCCACCGCGCCCGGATCGGCGCCGATGGACTCCTGGGTCACGTAGGCGTACCGGCTGTCCGGGCTGAAGGCGACGCCGTGCACGATCTTCTTGGTGGTTGGAATGCGCGCGACTTCCGTGAGCGTCTTCGCCTCGATGA
>SPDF01000402.1 GCA_004525055.1 Gemmatimonadales bacterium
GTCCAACCAACTCAAATGGGATGTCGATGGTGAACCCCGCGCCATCGGTGACCCGGATGGTGGAGGGGAGGCGATCGTCGGCGAAGCTCTCCTCCGGCACGACCACGAAAATGCTGGTCGTGACGGTCTTGGCGCCGGGGACTGTGACCGGATTCTGGGGCGCGATCAGCGACGCGCCCTCCACGCCGGAGACTTCGAGGCGGTAGGCGCGTTCTGCGGCGTCGCGATTGGTGATCTTCACGCGGATCTGGTTGACCACGCTACCGTTCGGCTGCCTGGTGAACGGCGCGCCGCCGCCGCGCAGCAGGGTGACGTCGGTATCCGCCTTGGTGCCGAGGTTGAAAGCGAGGAGGCCCACCGTCAGGGCCAGGGCGGCGGGGTACAGGATGACCCGGGGCCGGAGCAGGTGGGTCGGCTTCCCGTTGACTTCGTCGCGGGAGGTGTACCGGATCAGGCCGCGCGGCGTCCCGACCTTGTCCATGATGGCGTCGCAGGCGTCGGCGCACTGGGTGCAGTGGATGCACTCCATTTGCAGCCCGTCACGAATGTCGATGCCGGTGGGGCAGGTGAGGACACACGCACCGCAGTCGATGCAGTCGCCTGCGCCCTCCGCGCGGTCCTTGACCTTGAGGCTCCGCGGCTCCCCCCGGATCGGGTCATAGCCGACGATGACCGATTGGCGGTCGAGCAGCACGGACTGCAGCCGTCCGTAGGGGCAGGCGACGAGGCAGGTCTGTTCGCGGAAATAGGCGAAGTCGAAGAAGATCAGGGCCGTCGTCCCTGCCATGATCAGGAACGAGGTCGGGTGCTCGAACGGGGACTGCCGCACCCAGTGAACGAGTTGATCGATGCCGACGAAATAGGCGAGGAAGGTGTGGGCCAGGAAGAGGGCGAGGACCAGGTACACGCCGTTCTTGGCCAGCCGCCGCGCGTGGAAGCCGCCCGCCTTGTCCATGGCCGCCGAACCGCTCCGGCCCCCCTCGAAGAACCGCTCGATGGGGCGGAAGAGAAACTCCATGTAGACCGTCTGCGGACAGGCCCATCCGCACCAGACCCGGCCGAGGAGTGCCGTGAGCAGGAAGATCGCGATGGCGATGCTCAACACCAGCAGCATGAAGAGCAGCGTGTCGGTCGGCAGAAAGGTGTACCCGAGCAGGGTGAACTGCCGGTGCGGCACATCGAGGAGGACGAGTGGCTTGCCGTTGAGCCTCAGGTACGGAATGAGGAAGAAGACCACCATCAGGGCGTACGCCACCACGCGTCGCATCCGCCAGAAGCTCCCGGGCGAGAGCTTCGGGCGAATCCAGCGGCGCGACCCATCTTCGTTCAGTGTCGCCAGGACCCGACCGGGGGCGGTCGGGTGGGAGGCATCGGCAGTGCTCATCTGGGGTGCGTGCTCCTCAACTCCCGCTGGGCGGAGGGTCGGTGGCGGCGATCCCTTCCGCGGCCTTCGGTGCGGCCGGGGTGGTGCCCTGCAGGGAAATCACGTAGGCCACCACGGCGCTGACTTCGTCCGGTTTCAGGCTCTGGCCCCAGGCCGGCATTCCCTTGTCGAGCACGCCGTCGTGGACCGTGGTGTAGATCGCTTCCGGTGACCCCCCGTGGATCCAGGAATTATCGGTCAGGTTCGGTCCGATGACCCCGCCGCCGTCAGCGGCGTGGCAGGCACTGCAATAGGCCGCGAACACCGTCTTGCCGGTGGCGAGCGCGGCGGGATCGGTGCTCATCGCGAGGAGCGCCGCGACATCGGGCCCGGTGTTCACTGGCTGGGGAAACTCGGCGGCGGCCGCCGCCACGGAGGCGTCGTAATCCGCGATCCTCCCCTCGCCCACGCCGATGCCGGGCACGTTGAACCAGAAGAGGGCGGCCCAGACGATCGAACCCCAGAAGATGTAGAGCCACCAGCGAGGCATCGGGTTGTCGTATTCCTGGATCCCATCATACTCATGCTGGAGCAGCCGGTCTTCGTCGTGCGAGGCGCTCATGACGCATCTCCTCGGCTCTGGCGCGGTGTCTGTGGGTGAACGTCATCCAGCGGCATGCGGCTGGCCTCCTCGAACTCCTTGCGGCGCGAGGGTGCGAACACCGACACGGCAATCAGGAGGAAC
>SPDF01000328.1 GCA_004525055.1 Gemmatimonadales bacterium
GGAGAATGGCCGGATCTTCCGTCCGGAATCGATCGGCCAACCGCGCGTTCCCCCGATCCACCACGAGGGTGTACTGCGTGAGGTCGTTGGTCCCGACGCTAAAGAAGTCGGAAACAGCCGCGAGTCGGTCGGCGATGATGACGGCTGCGGGCGTCTCTATCATCACGCCGATCGGCAAGTGTTCCGCGGCGGGCTCGCCCGCGGCGAGCATCGCAGCCCGTTCCTCATCCACCATCTCGCGGACGCGTCGCACTTCGTCGACGCGCGTAATGAGGGGCAGCATCATCCGGATATCGCTGCCGGCGGCTGCGCGGAGGATGGCGCGGATTTGGGGTCGGAAGATCTCGGGGTGATCGAGGCACACCCGGATGGAGCGCCATCCCAGGAACGGGTTCGCTTCAATCGGCGCATCGAAGGCGACCGGGAATTTGTCGCCGCCAAGGTCGAAGGTCCGCACCACGATCGGCTGGTTGGGAAAGGCCTGCGCCACCCGCCGGAAGTAGTCGGTCTGTTCGGTCTCGGAGGGTATCACCGCCCGTCCCGTGAGCAGGAACTCGGTGCGCAACAGCCCGACGCCCTCCGCCCCATGGCGAACGGCTGGTTCGATCTCCTCGGGCAAATCAACGTTGCCCCGAAGGATCAGCTGTCGTCCGTCCGGCGTGACGGCGGGCGTCGAGAGCCCCGCCTCGAGCTTGAGCTCGAGTCGGTGGCGGCGGTGGAGACGGGTCTTGGCCTGCTCCAGCTCCCCACGGGTCGGCTCGAGGATGACCTCCCCTGTGCGCCCGTCGAGGAGAATCATCTGCCCGTCGCGAACCCGCTGAATCGCCCCCGCCACCCCCATGACGGCGGGAATGCCGAGGGAATGCGCCAGGATGGCGGCGTGGGAGGTGCGCGTCCCCTCCTCGCTCAACAGGCCGACCACATGCTCCCGGTCAAGCTGCACGGTCAGCCCCGGCGACAGTTCGTGCGCGACGACGATCACCTGCTCATCGAGCGTGCCGGACCATGGTTCGCGTTCCGTCTGCCCCATCAATTTCAACACGACCCGACGCTGGATGGCGGTCAGGTCCGCCAGTCGCTCCCGCAACTGGGCGCTCCCCGAACTGGCCCAGAGATTCCTGAGCTCGAGCGCCTTGAATTCGTACGCGGTCTCCGCGCCCAGCAGGTTCTTCCGGATGAGTAATTCGACCCCCGCGAGGAAATCGGGGTCCTGCACCATCAGGATCTGCGCCTCGAAGATTCGTGATTCTTCGACGCCCGCCCGAACCAATACCCGCTCCTGCAACGTCTCCAACCCGACCACGGCCTCTCGCACGGCAGCGTGGAGCCGCACGACTTCTCCCTCGAGGTCTTCCTCCCCGACTGTCCGGTCGGGCACATCGGGGAAACCCCATTGCACCACCATGGCGGCCGCGAAGCCCACCCCGGGAGAGACCCCGATTCCCTTCAGCCGGCGCGAATCGCTCACGACTCGCCGAACCCGTCCGCCACGAGCGCGGCCAGGGCGTCCAGTGCCGCCTCGGCGTCCGGCCCCTCGGCGCGGAGGGTGACCGTACTTCCACACTCAGCGGCGAGCATCATGACTCCCATGATGCTCTTGCCGTTGATGGCCAGATCGTCCTTGACCAGCTCGATGTGCGCCTGGAACCCCGACGCCAGCTTCACCAGGCGGGCCGCGGGTCGGGCATGCATCCCCAACGGGTTCACGATCGTCGTCTGGCGTTCGATCACGGCGTAAACCTCGTCCAGAGAAGTGTGAGTACGGCCAGCAGCAGTCCGACGCGGAGCGACGACCAGCGGGACCCGCCCCACCGACGCGCCGCCAGGGCGATCACCCCGCTCGCACCGGCCACAAGGGCGGCGGCGCCGACGTCGGGCACGTATGGAGCCAGCAACCACGCGCCGGCAACTGGCAGCGCGAAGCCACCAACAAATCCTGCCGGCCCGGAGATACGTGACACGGCCGTGGGCAACCACGAGGAGGAGATGGCCGTGCCCACCTGCATGCCCGTTTCCAGCCCGGTGACCAGCGCCCAGCGGGTCACGAACAACCGGACCAGGTTGTATAGCACCACGATCAGCGCGAGGATCCATGCGCCGGCCCCGAGCGCGATTCCCACCAGCGCGAGCGACATCATGACCGGCACCAGGCCGGCCCAGAAGAGTTGATCGCCCAGCGCGCCGAGGGGACTGCAAAGCGCGGTGCGGAGACGCCGGATCTGCGCCGCCGGCACACCATCATACTCGGCCCGCGCCGAAGCACCGAGGGCCAGCCCCGCGAGATACGGATGACAATTAAAGAACTCGGAGGACCGCGCCGTCGCCTCCCGGTGGCGGCCTGGATCCGTCGTCTCGAGATCGCCGAGCAGTGGTTGCGCAGCGTATCCCATCCCGACGCCGATCATCCGCTCATAACTCCACGCACCCTGGACTGCCAGGAGTCGCAGCAGGGCCCGGCCACGCCCCCTCATCCCGGAGCCCCAAGTCCAACCACCACGAGCAGGCCGGTGGCCACTCCGAGGCCCAACCAGGCCAGGCGTCGCCCCCGGCCCGCCGTGCGAAGCGCACCGGACAGCGCGGCCGCCAACCCGACGCCCACGAGGACCGGCGTCAGCAGCGGCGGCACCCATTCAATCCGCAGCCAGTTCATCAGGGCAAACGCC
>SPDF01000141.1 GCA_004525055.1 Gemmatimonadales bacterium
CTCCCGGGCGTCGCCATGGTCCTTGTTGCCGCCTCGCTGTTCATCGGGATGCTTGTCCGCCACAATCAGCGCCTCGAACGCGAACGGGATATCGCGACGGCCGCCTCGCAGTTGGCGCAACAGACCCAGGCGTTCCTGGTGGACCTCTTCGAGAGCGCCGATCCACTGGCGCCGGCGGATCCGGAACGAGGGCGCAACATCACGGTCGTCGAAGCACTCCGGATTGGTACCGCGAGGGTGCGCGAGGAGTTGCGCTCCGAGCCTGCGCTCCAGGCTGAGTTGCTGTCCACGATTGGCGCGGTGCTGACCAAGCTCGACCAGACCGATTCCGCGTACGCCGTTGTCGGCGAGGCGGTCGCCGTCCGGCTGCGCACCGGCGACACCCTCTCGACCGCCTTCGCCGACGACCTCGGGGAACTCGCCTACCTCCAAGGCAGTGCCACGGTGTACGACTCCTCCCGACAGCTGCTGGTGCGGCGCCTTCGAGTGGAGCGCGCACGGACGCCGGTGGACCCGGAGCGCGAGGGGCGCACGTTTATGGCGCTCGCCATGCTGGAGCGCGAAGTCGACCCGGTCGGCGCCGTGGCCCTGGCGGAACAGGGGGTGGCTCTGTTTCGGCCGACGGGCAGCAAGCAGATGGGGGAGGCGCTTCGATTACTGGCCGACGACTACCGGACCGCCAGTCGACTGGAGGAGGCAGAGGTAACGGCCCGCGAGGCGCTGGCGATCTTCGAGCGCCAGGATGGCCCGGAGACGGTGGGGACCGCCATGGCTGCGCACACGCTGGGGCAGGTGCTGGGCGGCCGCGGCCATGTCGCACCGGCGGTCGAACTGATGAGGCGGGCGGTCGCGATCTTCGACCAACGCCTCGGGGCGGAACACGCCTTCACCATGGCGGTTCGGAACAACCTCGCGGTGTTGATGACCGCCGCAGGATTGCATGCTGAATCCGAGGGGATTTACCGCGATCTGCTCGTGGCGAAACTTGACAAGTACGGCGCGGACAACTCCCTGGTCGCCGGTGCCTACCAGAACCTCGCGGTCGCCGTCGCCGCGCAGGGCCGATACCGCCAGGCAGACTCGCTGGCCCGGGAGGCGGAGCGCATCTACCGGCGCGTGATGCCGACCGGCTCCTACATCATCGCCTTTCCGATGCTGACACGGGCAGAGATCCTTCTCCAGGGTGGCGACGCGGAGGGGGCACGCCGGGTGGCCGCTGGCGCGGCCGACCTCCTGCGGGGCAAGGTCCCGGTGCTGCATCCAGCCGCGATCATGGCCGACTGCCGGCTTGGGCGCGCCCAGGCGCAGCTGGGAGACCTCCCTGCAGCGCGTGCGTTGCTGGACTCGGCGGTGTGGCGACTTGATCGTGCCGAAGGGGTGCGCGAGGCGTATCAGACCGAGTGCCGAGAGGCGCAGCTGGCCCTGGGGCTTGCCACACCCGCTCCCCGGTAGCGGAGGGCTGCACCCGCTGGACGTGGTCGGCCCCCAGTATTCCTGACGTGCTCCGCCGCGCGCGTGGCGGGGTCCGGCCCCCGATTCCGTTCAGGAGGGGGCAAGACCCTTCGAGTCCACGTCACGCAAGGAGACATCCGATGTCCTCGACCTGGCGCCCACCCCTCGCCGCGGGGATCGCCCTGATCCTCCTCGCCCTCGCGGCGTCCCCCGATACTGCCGACGCCCAGTTCTTCAAGAACCTCAAGAAGACTGTCAAGGAAGCTGCAGAATCCGAGACCAACAGCCAAGTGGACAAGATTGTCCGCGGGTCGGTGCAGTGCGCCTTTGACAACCTGCAATGCATCAACGCCGCCGAGAAATCCGGCAACGACGTCGTCCTGACCGATGACGATGGCGATGTGTTGCTGGACAAGAAGGGGAAGCCGGTCTCGGATCCCGAAGAGGGAGCGCGCATCGCCCAAGAGTCCGGCGGGGCGTCCCGGCCGGGGGAGGGCGCCTGGGCCAACTACGACTTCCAGCCCGGCGACGAGATCCTCTTCTTCGACGACTACATGCGGGACGTGGTCGGGGACTTTCCGCGGCGGTTCGTGCTGAGCCAGGGCAATTTCGAGATCGTGGACGTGGAAGGGGTGCGGTACGTACGGGCCACCTCGTCTGGCCTCTTCGCCATTCCGCTGCCGGAAACGCTGCCGGAGCAGTTTACCCTCGAATTCAGTGTGAACGTCACGCACGGCAACGGATATGCCCGGTTGATGCCTGGCCGCGCCTTCCTGGGTCCCGCGCGAACCTACCAGGGTTCGGTGGTGGACGTGTCGCTGGCTCAGGCGGGAATCTTGTCGGTGGGGGGGGCAGGGCCGACCGTCCGGACCCCGATGGATGGCCGGAAGATGCAGACGTCGATTGTCACGGTCCGAGTCATGGCCGACGGCGAGCACATGAAGATGTATCTCGGCGAGCAGCGGGTGGCCAACGTCCCGAACGCCGTCTTCCCGCGCAGCGACACGCTCTTTATCGCCGTCGGGTCAGCGGCACCGGACTATCCAATCCTCATCGGGCCGATCCGGGTGGCCGGCGGGGGAAAGGACTTGTATGACCGACTGCTCGAGGAGGGCCGGGTCAGCACCCAGGGGGTGCTCTTCGCAACCAACAGCGCGCGGATCCGTCCGGAGTCCACGCCGACGCTGTTGGAGATTGGACTCATGCTGCAGGACAATCCCGACCTCCGCCTTGCCATCGAGGGGCACACCGACAGCGAGGGCGCCGAGGCATTCAACCTGGACCTCTCGGAGCGCCGCGCTGCAGCGGTGCGGGAGTACCTGGTCACGGAAATGAAGATTGACGCGGCCCGCCTCGAGGCGATGGGCTTCGGGGAGAGCAAGCCGGTGGCCAGCAACGACACGTCGGAGGGGAAGGCGCAGAACCGGCGGGTGGACCTGGTGCGGGTGGGGTCGTAAGGCAGTCTGGCAAGGGGGTGCACCGGCGGCAGAATGCCGCCGGCGCCTTCTGTTCAGAGCCCGATCATCATCGGGACGGCCCGGGCGCTCTTCCGCGCCGAGGTGGAGGCGGGGATGACGGCCAGGAGGAGCACGCGGCCGTTTTTGATGGACCTCGGCGCATCGTAGATCCCGTCAATCACCATCTCGCCAGATCTCGAAGCGAAGGCCGCTGCTGAGACTGGTTTGTTGGCGAGGGCGTAGTAGGCCCCGGATGCGTCGCTGACCGGCTTGAAGCAGACGTCCGGAAACGCGGGCAGCATGCGGCCCAGCGGTGCCCCCTTCCCCGGGATGGCCGCCGCTGCTGGAATGCTGAACGGCTTCGACTCCACCTGGCAGATGACCGTTCCCTTCTCCACCAACGCCACGAAGAGTACCGCGTTCAGGCTGGCGTCCAAATTCGTGGTCACGACCGTCTGGCGGCTCAGTATCTGGCCGATGGAGGCGGTGACGCTGGTGGGTGCCGATGGGGCGGTCCTCCCGTCGAGCCAGAGCTGCACCGGCGTTCCGGCCGATTGGGAGGCTGCTGCGGCCCATTGGGTCTGACCGACGAGCTCGGGAGCCACAAGTGCGGTCCACGCCGCTGCGCAAAGGACCGTCGAGGTGTATCCGAATCGCATTCCGTCTCCGGGATATGGGATGCTTCCTCAACGGGAAGCCGTGCCGCTTCCCGCCATGCGGTTCTGGCGGTCAGGGCAGTGTGGCGGGCTCCGGCCCCGAACTGCGTTAAGGGGATGTGCGCCCAATCAACCTCGTGAACAAACCGGGAGATCAACATGCGAATCGAACTTGCGACGGCCGTCGGACTGTCGGTCCTGATGCTGGCCTGGGGCGGTCCCCTCCCCACGGCGGGCAATCAACAGGTGCCGTCGTTCATCGGGATTGATGCAGTGAGCCCGGTGACCCTCCCAGATGGATCCGCAGGCTGCGATGTCACGATCAGCGCGAGCAACACCGGCAAGAGCAACCTGAAGATCGTCAGCACCTCGCAGGTGCGTGCCAAGCCCAGCTTCTCGCCCTCGTACGGCACCTGGAAGAAGCTGTGGACCAGCAACCAGTTCATTAAGCCCGGGCAGAAGTGGTCGTCCGTGGTCCGCCTGGACTTCGGATGCTCCTATCGGCGGCAGTATCGGTTCACTGTCGGATATCCCAGCACCGGGGAGAAGGCGTTCACCTACCCGAGCTCAGGCAACACTAGTTCGGAGCAGGTCGGCCTGGGGAATCTCTACACCAAGTTCTTCGACTAAGGAGCACGCCATGTTCTCCACCATCGTGCTTCTGGCCGCCACGGCCGTCGCCACAGCCCCGATCCAGGACCCCCAGGAAATCCTCGCCACCGTGGCCAGCAAAAAGGCCGAGCGGATGGCGAGTGTCGAGAATTACACCATCATCCAGCGGGTCCAGGGCGCGATGGAAGCGCCGTTCTACTACGAAGCTTTCAATCCCCTCGGGGGTCCGACGCGCCTCTTCCGGCTGGTGCCGATGGCTGAGTGGCAGGAGCGCGGCGCCCCACCAGGATTCGACCCGGCCGCGATGGCCGGCGGGATGAAGCTCGGCATGAACATGCTGGCCGACGGCCTCAACAGGGAGATGATTGGGACGCCGGCCGGGCAAGTCCTCGGCCCCGGCGCCATGGACGGGATGCTGGAAGGAGCCAATGCCTTCCTGGACGCGGCGGCGAGTCCACCGCCGAATACCAGCGGGGCGGATGCCATGGACGCATCGGTGAATGCCGCGATGTTCGCGGAACGGGCGCGGTTCGTCGGGCGGGAGACGGTCAACGGGCGGGAGGCCTTCCTCCTGCGCGCTGACGACCTGTCGGACCTGCCGGCTCAGGAGGTCGGGGAGGCGACGTTCGTCATGGAGCGCGCCAGCGTCTGGATCGACGCCGAAGAGTATGTCCAGCTCCGGCTCCGAATGGAGGGCCGCATGGAGGCGGACGGGCGGTCCGTACCCATCGTCATCGAGTCGGAGGAGCTGGCCTATGGGTCCGTTGGCCCGCTCTATGAGCCGTACAGGAAGGTGATGCGGATTTCCGGCCTGATGTCGGGGATGTCCATGGATCCCAGGGAAGCCCAGAAGATGGAGAAGATGCGGCGGGACATGGAGCGGGCGCGCGTGCAGCTCGCCCAGATGCCGCCGGCCCAGCGGGCAATGGTCGAGGGCCAGGTGGCCAAGGCGGAGGCCATGATGGCCCAGATGCTCGGCAATGACGTCATGGAAACCGAGGTCGACTTCATGGTCTACAGCATCAACAAGGGACCACCATTCAAATGGTTGCCCTTCTGCCCCTCACTCGAACCGGGCGTGCTGCCGTTTCCGCCGACCACCGAGGCCGCCGCAGCCGCCGCGGGCATGCCCCCTGGGGCCTGCGGGTCTTAGATCGGTCGGCCTCCGTCGGGGGTGGGCTCATGCCCGCCCCCGGCTGGACC
>SPDF01000055.1 GCA_004525055.1 Gemmatimonadales bacterium
AAGTTACACCGGGTGGGCGGGGTGGGGGACGCCCTCGCTTGACGCCCCTCGGGCTGATCCGTAACATTCCCCATCCCGCCAGAAAGGCCCGACCTGTGGCATCGTACGACTTTCGCTGTACCTCCTGCGATCACGCCTTCACCCGGCACCTGCCGATGCGTGACCTCGGCCGCGTGAAGGTGACCTGCCCCGCCTGCGGTTCCGCCAAGGTCGAGCGGGTCTTCACCCCGTTCTACGCCAAGACGATTCGGAAGTCCTGACGGTGTTCGAGAACCTGCGCGACCGCCTCGACCGATTTCTCGCCGAGCGGACGCCGCCGCCTGACGCCCGCGAACAGCAGCAGGCGCTGCACGCCGCGCTCGTCGAGGCCAAGGTCGGGCTCTCCACCATGCGCGACGCGCTCGCGTCGGCCGAACGGGCACTGGCGCAGGAGCGGCAGCTCCTGTCCGATGCCGAACGGCGCGGGCGAATGGCGACAGAGATCGGCGACCAGGAAACGGCGGAGGTCGCCGATCGCTTCACTGCGCGGCACGCGGAGCGAGTCCAGTTGCTGGAGCGGAAGGTGGCGGTGCAGCGCGATGAGTTGGCGCTCGCCGAGCGGGAGTACGAATCGATGCGCGCTGAGTTCCAGCGGCGGAAGGGCGCGGCGCCGTCGGTGCCCAGCATCGGTCCCGACGTCGACGACGCGGGGCTGCAGCATCAGATGGACCGGGCCGCCATGGAATCGGCGGCGGACGCACAGCTCGCCCACCTGAAACGCAAGGTGCGCGGCGAAGGGTAGTCATACCTCAACCAGGAGTCAGCTTCGTGGCCACTGCAAGTTCGCCTGCGAGCGATACGGCATTCTTCGGGCATCCCCGGGGGCTGTCCACGCTCTTCTTCACGGAGATGTGGGAGCGCTTCGCCTATTACGGCATGCGCGCCATTCTCGTCCTGTTCATGACAGCCTCGGTGGCGGCGGGCGGGCTCGGCTTCGACGTCGGTCGCGCGGGCGCGATCTACGGGACCTACGTGGCGCTGGTCTACATGCTTGGGCTGCCTGGCGGTTGGGTGGCCGACCGCATCCTCGGGCTCCGGCGCTCGGTGTTCTACGGTGGCATCCTGATCATGCTCGGCCAGCTCTGCCTGGCGGTGCCGGGCGCGAAGCTCTTTTATCTCGGTCTGGCGCTCATCATCCTGGGCACCGGCCTGCTCAAGCCGAACGTCAGCGCCATCGTCGGCGAGCTCTACGGCAAGGAGGACGTCCGCCGTGACGCCGGCTTCTCCATCTTCTACATGGGCATCAACCTGGGTGCCTTCATCGCCCCCCTGATCGTGGGCGGGCTGGCGCAGAGCCCCTGGTTTAAGGGCATTCTGGAGGGAGTGGGGTTCGACCCCGCGACTTCCTGGAATTGGGCCTTCGGCGTCGGCGCCATCGGGATGTTCTTTGGCGTCATCCAGTATCGTCTCGGATGGAAGCACTTCGGCGACGCGGGCATCCACCCAAGCGTCCCGCCGGAGTCTGACGAGGGCCGCACGGCTCGGCGCCAGCTTGGCAGAGGGTTCGTTGGGTTGCTGGCGCTGATCGCAGCAATGGCCCTCATGGTGCAGCAGGGCGTCGTGAGCGTCGAGACCATCACCGACGGGTTCAAGTGGGTTTACTTGGTGCTCGTGGTGGCGTTCTTCGTCTGGCTCTTTGCCGGGAATACCTGGACCAAGGAGGAGCGCAAGCGGTTGATCGTCATCGTGGTCTTGTTCATCGGCGCCGCCATCTTCTGGTCGGCCTTTGAGCAGGCGGCCACGAGTCTCAATCTCTTTGCCCTGGACAACACCCGCAACAGCGTCTTTGCCATCAGCTTCCCCTCCAGCTGGTTCCAGTCCGTCAACGCCCTCCTGATTATCATCTTCGCGCCGATCTTCGCCTGGATCTGGGTCGCCCTCGGCAAACACGACCCATCGAGTCCGGCAAAATTTGCCTTCGGCCTCGTCGCAGTCGGCCTGGGATTTGTCGTAATGGTGGCCGCGGCGCAGGCCTCGGCGAACGGCGTGCTCGTGAGCCCCTGGTGGCTGGTGGCGACCTACCTGCTGCACACCATCGGCGAGCTGAGCCTGAGCCCGGTGGGCCTCAGCTCCATGACGAGGCTGGCGCCGGATCGCGTCAAGGGAATGATGATGGGAGTCTGGTTCCTCGCCGCGTCGATCGGCAACCTCATCGCCGGCGGTGTCCTCGGCTTCTACGCCAAGTTCACGTTGCCGCAGGTATTCGGAGCGGTGGCGGCGTTCGCGATCGTTTCCGGTCTGGTGATGTTCGCGCTGGTCATCCCGATCAAGCGGATGATGGCCCGGACCGACTGAGTCAACGCGGGCCGGTGCTTCACCGCGATCGGCGCGGGGCGCTCAGCGTCCCGCGCCGATCCACATCCGGACGGCGATGACGACCAGGAAGACGGCGAAGAGTCGCTGCAATGTGGCGGGCGGCGTCCCGATGGCGATCTTGGCGCCGAACCAGACGCCGAGGAAGAGGCCGAGCGCGATGAGCGCGGAGGCCTTGACGTCCAGCAGGCCACGCCGGTGGTATTCCAGCGCACCGAGGAGACCGACAGGGAGCAGCAGGGCGCCGAGGGAGGTACCAGTCGCCTGGAGGATGGGCATCCTGAAGCCGAGGACCAGCGCGGCGACGATCACCACGCCGCCGCCGATGCCGAAGAGACCGGAGAGGACACCGGCCGCGAGGCCAAGGGCAAGGAGCAGCATGAGCGACATGACGTGGGGCTCCGATTGGAAGGATACCCACAAGTATGACAGGGCCGGGGAGCACGCGCCACGGGGGTGTCGGTGAGCGGCGTCCGGGACATCCGCGTTGAGCGCCCGGAGGGCGAACGGAGTGCGTTGCTCCGCGAGCCTGCGGGGTCGGCGCACCCGGGTCCGCGGCCGGTGGTGATGCTGCTGCACGGCGCCGGCGGGACCGCGAAGCTGGCGATGGGAAATACCGGCTGGGCTGAAATAGCCGATCGGGAGGGGCTACTCCTGGTCTATCCGGAGGGCACCCGCCGCGATCCGGCGGCTCCCCCGATGTTTCTGCAGAACCCGCAGGCGTGGAACGACGGATCGGGCCGCGGGCACACCGCGCGTACCGGCGTGGACGATGTGGGATTTCTTGGTGCGGTGATGGATCAAGTGGTGTCGTCGCACCAGGGCGATCCGAGCCGTCTCTACCTGGCCGGCTTCTCGAATGGCGCCGCGATGGCGTTTCGGGCGGGGGCGGCGCTGGCAGGGAGGGTGGCGGCCATCGGCCCTGTGGCGGGCCACTGCTGGGTGACGCCCGCTCCCTCAACCATCCCGGTGCCCGCCCTGATGATCTATGGCGGGGTCGATCCCCTCAACCCGGTGGCTGGGGCAGCAGTGAAGACCCCCTGGGGAATAGTGGAGTATCACCCACCCGTCCGGGAGTCCTTCGATCGATGGCGCGCATTCAACGGGTGCGATGGGGAGCCGGCGGCTAACACGCCCACTCCAGGGGTGCTGGAACTTCGTGCCACCGGATGTGCCGCGGGCGCCGAGGTGAAAAGCCTGATCGTCGAGGACCTCGGCCATCATTGGCCCGGGGGCCCGCGCCTTCTGCCGCCCTGGATCGCCGGACCGGCCAGCTCACGCCTGGACGGCGCGGCGGTGCTCTGGGATTTCTTCCGGACCCACCGATTGGACTGACTTCGTTCGCGGCGACGCCGTGATAGATTTCCCCGGATGAAAACCCTTCGAGCCTCCCTCGCACTCCTCATGCCTGTCATGCTGCTCTCCTCGGCCTGCGAGGGGCGACGCGCCCCGTCTGCCGGCACGCCGGAGGCTGGTGGGGAAACGGCCGCGCGCGCGTATCCCAATCCCCGCCCGAAACCCGACTTCACGCTGACGGATACCGAGGGCCAGCCGTTCGCGTTCCGGGAGGCGACGGAGGGGAAGATGACCCTTCTCTTCTTCGGGTACACGAGCTGTCCAGACATTTGCCCGCTGCACATGGCCAATATCGCCGCGGCGCTGAACAAGCTGCCCGACGCCGTCGCGCGCCAGGTGACGGTGGTGTTCATCACGACCGACCCGGGGCGTGACACGCCGGAGGTGATTCGGACCTGGCTCGATCACTTCGACCCGCGATTCATCGGGCTGACCGGCACACAGGCAGAGGTGGACTCGGCCCAGACGGCCATGCACCTGCCACCGGCGTACAAGGAAGAGGCCGTCGAGGGCCGTCCGTATACCGTCGCTCATTCAGCGCACGTGATCGCGTTTACCAAGGACGGAATGGCCCGGTTCGCCGTTCCGTACGGCACGCGGCAATCCGAATGGGCACAGGAAATCCCCCGCCTCGTGGCCTATCCGGATACACCGTGACCCTGCGCCTCGTGCTCCTGCTCGCGCTCGCCGGGTGCGCCGCGGAGGGGCCACCGATCGAGGTGCGGGACGCCTACAGCTATGAGTCGATCCTCGGCAACGTCGCGGTGGTGTATCTCACGCTCGAGAACCGAGGGGGCGAGCCCGACACCCTGATCGATGTCGAAGTCGCAGGCGCCTTGGTGGCCATGGTTCACGAACAGGTGGCCGTGGGCGAGATGGTGGAGATGCGCCACGTCGGCCCACTGCCCCTGCCATCGCACACCACCGTCGTTCTAAAGCCAGGCGGGCTGCATATCATGCTGGAAGGCCTGGATCGGGCCCCGGTGGCCGGCGATACGCTGATGGTCACGACACGGTTCGCCCACGGTCAGGAGATCAGCTTCCCCGCGCCGGTGCTGCCGTACGGGGCCGAGCGGTGAGGCGCTCCCAATGACCTGGTGGTGTGCCGCCCGCGACGTGGCTTGGACCTGGACTTGGCAGGCGTATCCTGGCGTCTGGCTGTTCATCCTCGGCATCGGGATCGGCTTCACACTCCTGGTCCGGCGTCTCGCTCCGCGGCATGCACCAGCAGGCCGGCCACCGGTTTCGCGGGGACAGATCGCCTGGTTTGTTGTGGGGTTGCTGTTGCTCTGGGCGGCGACGGACTGGCCGATCGGCGCGCTCGGGGCGGGGTATCTCCTCACCATCCACACGGCACAGTGGATTCTGTACACGCTTGTGGTACCGCCCCTCCTGCTCCTCGGTATCCCGGAATGGCTTCCACTGGCGGCCCCTGCGGCGTCGCGCACCGGCCGCGCTCTCCGCCTGCTGGCCCGTCCCGTCGCGGCGCTGCTCGTCACCGATGCAATCCTGCTCGTTTCGCATCTGCCGCCGGTGGTGGACGGGTTTCGGCGCACGCAGTTTGGGTCCTTCACGGTCGACCTGGCCTGGCTGATTGGCGGGCTGGTCATGTGGTGGCCAGTGTTGGCTCCGAATCCTTCGATCAGCCGTGTTTCCTACCCATGGAAGATCGGGTATCTCTTCCTCTGCACCCTGGTGCCGATCGTGCCGGCCGCCTTCCTCACCTACGCCGACTATCCGATCTACGCGCTGTACGAGCTCGCTCCACGAGTCAACGACATCTCGGCCATCTCCGATCAGCAGGCCGCCGGGCTCCTCATGAAGGCGGTGGCTGATCCGATCATCTGGCTGGCAATGGCGATCGTGTTCTTCCGTTGGCAGGGGGTGGAGGCGGCTGCGGATCGCGCGGAGCGGGAGGCGCGGCGGGTCAGGTAAGCCGCGGTTCGAAGGCCGGCTTGGGATGGTCCTCCGGGGAGGACGGTTCGCGAGCGGCCGACAGGCTGGTAACATCGCGCAACTGCTCACCGACCCCCCTCCGGACCATTCCCTGCGCCGGCTTCCCGCGATCAAGTTGCACCGGCTATCGTCCGTTGAGCATCTTCGCCCCGCTTCCCCGCTACTCCACCTGCTTCTTCAATTCGCGTAGCCGTATGAGCGCCGCGTCACCCGCGTTTGTGCCGCGATAACGCTCGCCGAACCGTGCCAACTCCACCTGCAGCCTGCCCTCCTGTTGGCTCTGCGTATACAAGTCGATCAGGTCGTTGGAGATGATCCGGTCCCAGTCCGCGCTCTGAACTGATTGCCGCGCGGTGCGATAGACCGCGGCGGCGCCGTCGGGATCGGCGAGCGGCCCACCCAGCAGGCGGCCGAGGGCCACGAGCGCGACGACATCTTGCGGATGGTCGGCGAGGTGCAAGCGATAGGCGACGGCGGCTTCCCCCAGCCGGCCCTGGGCCACCAGAGCTTCCTGCCGAGAGAATCCCGGTTGGGGGGAGGCGGCATGGCCCGCGTGGAGCGCGGTCACCAATCCAAACGAGGCACGTGTGGTGACCTGCTCCACCAGGAGGATGAGGCCCCAGGTGGCGGGAATCAGCAACAAGAAGAGCAGCAGGACCACCACCCCGGGGAGGTCGAACCGACGTGCAGTGAAGCCGATGGTCATGGTGCCGATCACCAGCACCGGCCCGCCGAGCCACAGCGAGATCTTAAGGAGTTGGATCTTTTCGGCGGCGTCGCGCACCGACATCCTAGAACATCACCTCGAGCCCCAGCCGGAACAGCCGCGGGTTGCCGTACTGGAAGACCGGCGTGTTGTAGTCCTGTGCGGCGCGGAGGTAGAGCGGCATCAACTCCGCCTCTCCCTCGACGAGCCCGTTGGCGTCCAGGTCGGCATACGTCCGGTAGCGTGGTGACTCGTAGGGGATGGACTCCGGGTGCGCATTGTAGGCGGCCTCCGCCTGGTCCTGGAGGCCCCCTTCGTCCAGGTACGGCGTGCCGGTGTCCCGGCGGACGTACTGGATCGTGCTGGTGTTGAAGGCGTTGCGGATATCGAGATAGATGCTGGCAAAGTTGCTGCCGAAGGGGATCGGCTTACGAATCAGGAGGTCAAGGGTCGTATACGAGGGGAGCCGCAGCGCGTTGATTCCGCTCGCCAGCGAATCACCTGCCGCGTTGGTTCGCGTGTAGGGGAGCCCCGATGCGAAGCGGAGGACCAAGGCGGTCTCAAGAGCGCCGAGCGGGTGCCCGCCGAGGATTGTCGGGCCGGCCTGTCGATTCAGCACCGACTGGAAGACGGCGGTCAGGGCATGGCGCTGGTCGTAGTCGAGGGGGTACTCAACCCGCCCTGGGTACACCGTGTCGCCGGTGATCGGGTCGATGGTGGGGAGTTGCTCCCGCACGAATGGATCGGTCGAGGTGGCATTCGCACTCTGCAGGACGTACGAGACCTGGAGCCCCCATCCGTTGACAATGGGCCGGGTGGCGAGAATTTCGAAGCCCTTCACGGTGCCGTAGTCTGAGTTTGCAAAGATGGAGCTGTCGGGGTTGACCCCGAGCGGCACGGAGGAGACCAACCCATCGAGGCGCTTGTAGTACGCGCCGAGCCGGAAGGCGAGCATCGGTTTGGGGCTGAGTCGGAGGCTGAACTCGTACTGCGTGGAGTTCTCGAACCCCAGGTTCGGATTGCCGCGGCGGTAGCGGCCGGTCCGCGTCGAATCGTCGAAAGTGGCGTCGACCAAGAACTGCAGGTCCGGTGGCATGCTGAACTTGCCGTAGCTGGCCACGAGCGTAGCCCCGCGGAGGATGGTGGACACGGCAAAGCGGGGGTTGAGGGAGCTTTGGGAACCGAGTTGATCATTGTTGAGATCGGCTCCGGGGTCGAAGAAGTCGTAGCGGATTCCGCCGGTGAAGGCGAGATCGGCGAGCCGAGCCTGCGCTTCGGCGTACACCGACCCGGCGCGGGGACCAAAGTCGGATGCGGTGGCCGGGGGGACGCTGTCGCCCACGGGAGCCCACGCGTCGATGCGCTGAAAGGTCTGAACCTGCTGGCTCAGGTATTGGCCACCCACGAACAAGTCGGAGCTGTGCCCAAGTCCGATCGTGGCGTCTACTTGCGTGCGGAGCTCCTCAAAGCTGTTGAAGGCAATTTCACCGCGCGAGCCGCCGTCCAGGAAGAACGCGGGGACACCCCACGGTGTGTCGGTGCTGTGGGTGGGGTACGTGAAGCCGGGCACCGCCGTGCGCGCGGCCGCAGTGTCGAGCCGCTCCGCGATGTCTTCGCC
>SPDF01000335.1 GCA_004525055.1 Gemmatimonadales bacterium
GTTGTCGTGTTCGGTGCCCTGATCTTCTCCTTGCTCATGCCTTGGCTCGGAGGCGCCAAAGCGAGGGCACAGGCGATTGTGTGCGCCAATCGTCAGAAGGGAGCGTATACGGGTTTCGTCTACTATGCCTCCGATTACAGCGGCGTGTATATCGCCCCTTGGGACCGCAGGCGTCCGTCGTGGGTGCCGGCAAGCCATGAGTATGCATCTCAGTGGCCGTACACGATGGCGCACTATGTTACCGGCGGCGGAATTCCTATGGGCGAAACGGTTTACGATCCCCGAGCCGGCGGCTGGTACTCCGAGTCGGGCCGGCGGTCCACGCCCGATTTCGCGGGTCCGAACGTGGCTCCGCAGCTGCATTGCCCCGAGTTGGTCCGGCGGGGTCCGTCGTTCAACCCGGCCTGGTACGATTTCACGAGCTACTCGTACGGTGTCATTGGCGCCAAGATGGTGGGTGGGCGCCTGGTCTACGGCCCCGAGTGCTATCCCGAGCCGGGTCTTATGGCCCATCCCGATACCACCGTGATTCTGATGGACATGGCGACGCCTGCCGGAGCCCCCACCGGAAGGCGGCCCACCGCCTCGTGAAGCGCGGATGATCGTCACGGCCACCACGACGCCGATCAAGAGGAGAAAGGCGAGCAACCCCCACGACCGTCCGGGCGCCTGCCCCGGGGCGACCAGCGTGCTGTCGGTGGCTCCGAGCCCACGCGCCACACGCGCGGCGAGGAGCCGTGTCCCGGTAACCAGGCCAGGCCCGTACTGTCCGACCCGCAGTTCCGGGATCATCGCGTCCCGCACACCGCCAGCGGCGGCATCCGTCACGATTCCCTCGAGGCCCTGCCCGGTGCTGATGAAGACGTGCCCGGAGTTCGGGTCGCCCTCGCGCCGCGGGACGACCAGAATCACCAGCCCTGCGTTGCGGGTGGCGTCCCCGATGTCGGCCGCCCGACCGACTCCCCAGGCGCGGCCGATGGCCAGGGCGACATCGGAGGCGGCGTAGTCGCCGATGGTGGGCAGGGTCACCACCGCGAACTCCGCCCCCGTCACCGACCGCAAGCGCGATGCGATGGAGTCGATGGTGGCGGCCGACGCAGGGTCCACCACACCGGCGACGTCGGTCAGGTGACCGGTGGGCCGGGCCGGGAATAACGAGTCGACCGGCGACTGTGCGCTGAGGACACCAGTCCAGACCGCGAGTTGAAGCGCGAGTCCCAGCCCGGTAGCTTTCACTCGACCGATCAACCGACCTCCCCCGCCCTCGAGCTGCCTGTGTCTCGCTGGTACATCGTCCTGCTCCTTCTGACCGCCGCATGCGATCGCCCGCATACCGTGACCGTGGTGGCTTCGATTCCCGGCCTCGACGATGCCGGTGCGCGGACGCCGGCATTTTCCTTCGTGGTGCTCCCGTACAACCGCGACAGCCTGGTCGCCGCATTCGAGGCGCGGGCAACGACGCCCAAACCCGCCACCGCTCAGCTCGACACGCTGTTCGCGCAATTCCGGGCGCCGTTCGCGGCGTACACTGGAATCGTCGCCCAGGCTGGCCGATTGAACGATAGCCTCGCCGCCCTCAAGGCGCGCCTCGAGGCGCTACCCCGCACGAGCACCGAATATAGCGATTCCTATGCGCGGTGGACGGGCCTCCGCGATTCGTTGAGCGCCATCGACAAGCAAGCAGCCCGCGCGCGCGCCGACCTCGATGCCGCACGGCCCGCATTCCTGGCCCAGAGCGAGTCGCTCCGCGTGCTCGTGCGTCACTGGCAAGATAGCACCTACACCGGGTACGATCGGGCGGTGGATTCGATCGTGCGCGCGACGCGCCGCAAGCCGGTCGCCGACACCACCGACGCCTCCGGCGTGGCGCTGGTCAAGCTCAGTGGCGGCCCCTGGTGGGTCTACTCCAGGTCCTGGGACCCCCGCGACCCGAACGCCGAATGGTACTGGAACGTCCAGGTGTCCGCCGACACCGTCCGCCTGAACGCCGCCAGCGGCGTCAACCGCCCCCGCTACTGACCCCGGATTCGATCATGCGCCTCCTGCTGTCGCTGCTCATCGTCGCAGCTCTCGCCGCTCCACTCCGCGCCCAGGACCCGATGGCGGCACGCACCAAAGGAAGCCTGACCGCGCCGGTCACCGTCTACGAAATGTCGGACTTCCAGTGCCCGTACTGTGCCCGGTTCGCGCTCGACATCTTCCCGACGCTGGAGGTGGAATTCATCCAGACCGGCAAGGTGCGCTGGATCTTCGTGAACTTCCCGCTGCCGATGCACGACAACGCCGTTTCGGCCGCCCAGGTGGCGATGTGCGCGGCGCAACAGGGTAAGTTCTGGCCGGTCCACGATCTGCTCTTTCGCAACCAGAAGGTCTGGGCGCCCCTTGAGGCCCCGGGCGAGTACCTGCTGACCTTCGCCGACTCGGCGTCGCTCAAGAGCGGGGCGTTCAAGGACTGCCTGACCACCGGTGCCACGCGCGCCGAGATCGAGAGCGACGCCCAGGCGGCGGTGCGCTCCGGCGCCGCCAGCACGCCCAGCTTCTATATCGAGGGGGGCATCATGGCGGGGGCACAGCCCTTGGAA
>SPDF01000388.1 GCA_004525055.1 Gemmatimonadales bacterium
CTGAATGCCTGATATCGGTCACGCCCTTGCATACTACGCCGTCTTTCTCGTGTCGGTCACCGTACACGAGGCGGCGCACGCCTGGGCCGCCCTCATTGGCGGGGACAAGACGGCCTACCACGGCGGCCAGGTTTCGCTCGACCCCCGCCCCCACATCCGGCGGGAACCGATGGGCCTGCTCTGGATCCCCCTCATCAGCGCGCTGCTGACCGGCTGGCCGATCGGCTTTGCCAGCGCGCCCTATGATCCCGCCTGGGCCCGGCGCCACCCGAAGCGGGCCGCCTGGATGGCGCTCGCCGGGCCGGCAGCCAACCTGTTGCTCGTCCTGCTGGCCTTCGCCGCGCTCCGGCTCGGCGCAAGCGCCGGCCTTTTCTTCCCACCGGAGCGGGCGGGATTCGACAGCCTCGCCGCCACCGCTGCCGGCACCTTCTGGCCTGCCGTCGTCTTCATCCTGAGCGTGTTCCTCTCCCTCAACCTGCTCCTGGCGGTCCTCAACCTCTTCCCCTTTCCGCCACTCGACGGCAGCGGGGTGGTCCCGCTCTTCCTCAGCGATACCGCCACGGTGAAGTACCAGGATTTCATCTGGAAGAACCGCGGCCTCGGCATTATCGGCATCTTGATCGCGTGGCAGCTATTCAGCTACGTCTTCGACCCCGTCTTCCTCTTTACACTCAATCTCCTCTATCCCGGGGCCGAGTACCACTGATGGCGCCTCCGCTGAACCGACTCGCCGGCTCGACAAGCCCGTACCTGCTGCAGCACGCCGACAATCCGGTGGACTGGTACCCCTGGGGCGAGGAGGCGTTGACGCGTGCGCGCACGGAAGACAAGCCGATCCTCCTCTCCATCGGCTATTCGGCGTGCCATTGGTGTCACGTGATGGCGCACGAGTCGTTCGAGGACCCGGCCATCGCTGCGCAGATGAACGAGGGGTTTGTGTGCGTGAAGGTGGACCGGGAGGAACGTCCCGATCTCGACGACATCTACATGGCCGCCACCATGGCGATGAACCAGGGACACGGCGGCTGGCCGATGACGGTGTTCCTGACTCCCGATCAGCGGCCGTTCTTCGCGGGAACGTACTTCCCCCCGGAGGACCGCCACGGTCGGCCGGGATTCCCCGCCATACTCCGGCGCATCACGGAACTGTGGCACGACAACCGCGCCGCGCTCGAGCGGGTGGGCGAGGAGCTCACCACACACCTGCGCCAAACCGCGGACTCCAGCCCAGGCTCGGTGGATCTCGACGCCGCGTTCGCGCGCCTGCTCGACCAGCTCACCGGCACCTTCGACCCCGCCTGGGGTGGATTCGGGCGGGCCCCAAAATTTCCGCCGGCGACGCAGCTGCGGTTGCTGCTGCTGATTCACCGCCGCGGCGACGAGGGGCGTGCCCTGCCGATGGTTCGCCGCACCCTCGACGGGATGGCGCGCGGCGGGATGTACGACCAGATCGGCGGCGGGTTCAGCAGGTATTCGACCGATGATCAGTGGCTGGTTCCGCATTTTGAGAAGATGCTCTACGATAACGCGCTGCTGGCGCGTGCGTATCTCGAGGGGTACCAGGTGACCGGCGACCCGTTCTATCGGACGATCGCCACCGATGTGCTGGACTACATCCTCCGTGAGATGACCGCACCGGAGGGAGGATTCTATTCCGCCACCGACGCCGACTCCGAGGGAGTGGAGGGGAAGTTCTTCGTCTGGACAAAGGCGGAGTTCGATGCATTGCTCGGACCGGACGCGGCGCTGGCCGCGGCGTGGTTTGACGTATCCGAGATGGGGAACTGGGAGGGGCACTCGATCCCCCACACACCCCGGGCGCTCGCCGACGTGGCCGCGGAGTTTGGCCTCGACGCCGAGGAGGCGGCGAGTCGGATCGCGGTGGCACGCCAGCGGTTGTATGATGCCCGACGCGAGCGCGTTCCTCCCGGCCTCGACGACAAGGTGCTGGCGTCGTGGAACGGACTGATGATCGGCGCGATGGCGGAAGGGGCGCGCGTGCTGGGTGACCCGCGTTTCCTGGAGGCGGCGACACGGGCCGCGGACTTCGCGCGTGCACACCTCCGGCACGAAGACGGCCGTCTCCTCCGGAGCTGGCGCCTCGGTACGGCCCACCTCAACGCCTACCTCGAGGACTACGCCTTCCTCGGCAACGGACTGCTCGATTTGTATGAGGCGGGGGGCGGGGAACGCCATCTGGCGGCGGCGCGCGACCTCGCCGCA
>SPDF01000168.1 GCA_004525055.1 Gemmatimonadales bacterium
CGGTGGAAATTCTTCCCGTACCATCCGGCCCGCACGTCGAGGATCAGGGGAGTGCCCGCGTCGGGGGACGAGGCGTATTGATAGTCGGCCGTGACCAGGCCGCCGGTAATGCGCTGGGCCGGCGCGAAGCCGAGGTTGTACTTGAAGAGCTGATCGTACAGCAGTCCCTGCTGGGCGCCGTACAGCCCGAAGAGCCGGAGGGTCTGCTTCCGGCCGATCGGGATCGCGAGCTTGGCGGCAATGTCCAGTTGCTCTCCGCTGTTGTGGGGGAGCATGGCGACGGCGTTGGAGCGCGGATCGAGCGGATCGGTCGGCGGTGGGGCGCTGACCGGGTCGTTGTCGAGGCGGCCCGTGGCGTCGATGACGCCGATGAAGGTGATGCCCGCGAAGAGCGGCCCGTCGGCCTGCAGGAGGAGACGGTCGAGCCCGAAATCGGCATTCCCGGTCATGAGGCGATCCGACTCGTACATGGCGAGCCCATGCCACACGGTGCCGCCGTCCCGCGTGACGACATTGACCACACCCGAGAGCGCCTGCCCGAACCGGGCGGAAAAGGCGTTGGTGGTCAGTGACGCTTCGGTGACCATCGAGGTCGGCACCCTGATCCCGAGCGAATTGCTCGAGGCATCGAGCTGGTTCTTGACCCCCATGCCGTCGAGGACAAACGACTCCTGACCGAGGCGGCCGCCGCGATAACTCTGGCCGACGGCGCCGGCGGACAGGGATATGGCCTCGGTAACCGAACTGACCGGAAGGCGACGCATCTCCTCCCCGGTGGTCTTCTGCTCGGTGGCAGTCGCGAGGGGATCGAGAATGGGGTCGGTGACTGCCTGGACGTTGATCGTCTCAACCGGGACCGCGGTGGGCTGCATGGCCAGGTTGAGAACGGTGGTGCCGCCGCCGCGTACGAGGACGCTGTCCCGGAGCTGCGGGGTGTAGCCGATCAGCACGGCGCGCAGGGCATAGGAACCGCTGCGTACCTCCCGGATGCGATAGCGCCCCGCCGAGTCGGTGATGGCGCCGCGCCTGCCGTCCTCGACGCTCACGGTGACCAGTGCCAGTGGGGCACCGGTCTGGGCATCACGCACCACGCCGGCGATCGCGCCGTTGGATTGGGCGGCCAGCGGGGCCGCACATCCCAGCAGGGCCAGTGCGGTCATCAGGCGCGCGCTCACGGGGCCTCGTACAGATAGAGGTCGCCGTCTTTGCTGACCGTCGTGTCCACGACCGGCGGAGCACTGACCACGAACTCGTACCCTTCAGCGACCAGCCTGCGGGGCGATCCGGCCGGGGAAAAGGCCGGGCGACGGAAGAGCAGCGCGGTGTCGGTGAGCAGCACCGATTCGTTTCCGGTCGAGAGATCGACGGAGACGAGGACTCCTCCCTGATCGAGCTGGATAGGCCCAAAGATCGGATCGTCAGCGAAGGAAACGACCCCGCCCACGACCGCGACCAGTTGACCCTCCCGGACGGTCACATCGCGTGCGATGCCACGGACGCCGAAGTCGTGGGCCATCGTCGATTGGCCGGTCACGATGGCCAGGCGATAGACGCGACTGTCGTTCTGGAGGGTATAGAACAGGGTGTCCAGGGTGGCGATTAGCGCGACCGAGGTCGCCCCATAGGTGGAAGGAACGACCGCGAGTGTTGGCTGGGGTCCACTGATGTCCAACTCCACGACCTCGAGTCCCGTCACCAGGGTGTCGGGGGGGCAAGCGCTGCAGGCCCGCGGGTAGTTGACCGATTCCCCGAGGTAGACGAGGCGTGTGCCACTCATCCAATGCGCGTTGGAGATGCTGCTGTGCGTCCGGCCGCCGGGAATCGCGTAGGGCAGGTTCAGGATGCGGGTCGCGCTGAGCGGATCGCTCAGGGGGCCGATGTAGATCCCGGCTGTGTTCGGGAAGACCGCGCCCGCCAGTGAGGAGGACCGCGTGTAGAGCAGGCGGCTGTCCGCCGAGGGGGAGGGGGCGTCAAAGGCGTCGGCGGAATCGGCGGCGGCGGGGTTGGGATTGCAGATCGTCGCGAGGTTCCGTCCACCGGAGCCGGACATTTCGGCCAGGCAGCGGTCGTAGTTCGCCGAGCCGAGCTGTTGCCAGGCATAGACGAAAGAGCCGCCGTCCGCGCTCCATGCGGGCCGGAGGTCCTTGCCCGGGTTGTAAGTGAGACGGGTGGGGGTGCCAGGAAGGAACGGCTGGTCAGAGGCATGGCCCGGAGTCTCGAACGGCTGCTCATGGTTGCACGCACACACGGCCATTGCCGTGCAGAGCAGGAGGCACCGGAATCGCATCGAGACCCTGGGGCTGCTGGTTGAAGTGGAGAGTGGAAATCTGTGCCTCGGCGCTCGTGGCCGCCAGTCCGGCGATTCGAGCCGTGGAATTTGGACGGGAGACGACCGGGGAATAGGGAGGCAGACCGATGGGTAACTTTACTGTATAAAGTACTTGACAGCATTATGCTTGGGTGTTACACTGTTTTGACCATGCCTGACGATCCCATCGATCCCACCCCCCTCGGCGACCGCGCCCGCGAAAACCTCTCCTTCATCCGGAACACGATGGAGCGCGCCACCGCGTTTACCGGCGTGCCGGGGTGGGGAGGGGTGTGGATGGGCTCCACAGCGCTGGTCGCCGCGGGCATCGCGGCGGAGACGACCTCCAGACGCGCCTGGTTGAGCGTCTGGCTGGCTGAAGGGGTACTCGCCTTCCTCATCGGCGCCTGGTCCCTCGGCCGGAAGTCGCGTCGCCTGCAGGGGTCGGTCTTTGCCCGGCCCGCACGCCAATTTCTTCTCGGCTTCGCGCCACCCGTGCTGGTCGGGGCATTCCTGACGGCAGCGCTCTGGTCCAACGGAAGCCCGGCACTCCTCCCCGGCACCTGGCTGCTCCTCTACGGCGCTGGGGTGGTGACCGGGGGAGCGTATTCGGTCCGCGCCGTTCCACTGATGGGTCTGGTGCTGATCGGAGTCGGCGCCGTCACCCTCTTTTGGCCGGCATGGGGAAACTTCGGGATGGCTACCGGGTTCGGTGTGGTGCAGATCGGGTTCGGCGCGTACATCGCGCGGCGGCACGGTGGCTAGGTCCTCCTCGGCGCGAAAGGCGCACGCCGATGCCGGCAGCCGCCTGAATGCGGTCGAAGGGGGCGGGAACGCCGCAACGGATCTCGATCATCTGATCCACGAACGGAAGCGGCTCGCCATCGTCAGCGCGCTTGCTGGCCACGAGTGGCTCTCGTTCGTCGAACTCAAGGCCCTGGTCGACACGAGCGACGGCAACCTCAGCGTCCATGCGCGGAAGCTCGAGGATGCAGGCTATCTCGATTGCCGAAAGGGGTTCGCCGGGCGAGTGCCCCGGACCGACTTTCGGTTGACGCCGCTCGGTCGGCGGGCGCTGACCACCTACCTCGATCACATGGAAGCTCTCATTCTGCGGATGCGCGATGTCTGAGTCGATGCTCCCTGCTCCTCCGGGGCTCCACCTCGCGGTGATTCTCGACGGGAACGGCCGCTGGGCGGCGCGTCGGGGACTCCCCCGCGCGGCGGGCCACCAGGCCGGAGCCGCGGCCGTCCGCCGGCTCGTCGAGGCGACGCCGTCGGCGGGGATCGGCACGCTGACACTCTACGCCTTCTCTTCTGACAACTGGGCGCGGCCCGAGCGCGAAGTCCGATGGCTGCTCCGTCTCTTTCGAGAACACTTGCGGCGAGAGACGGCGCGTTGTGTCGTCGAAGGGATCCGACTCTCGGTCATCGGCCGGCGCGACAGACTCCCGCTGCCCCTGCTGACGGCGATCGATACGGCCGAAGTCGCCACCCGCCGTGGGCATCGCCTCCACCTGCGTATTGCCGTGGATTACTCCGGGCGGGACGCCATCGTGGCAGCCGCCGTTGCCCTCGCCGACCACCCAGCCCCGAGTCGGGAGGCCTTCGCGCGCGCGGTCACAGACGCGGGCCGGGGTGGTCCGGAGGTCCCGCCGGTGGATCTCCTCATCCGCACCGGCGGCGAACAGCGGCTCAGCGATTTCCTCCTCTGGGAGTCGGCGTACGCCGAGCTGTACTTCAGCGACACCATGTGGCCGGACTTCGCCGAACATGAACTGCATCTGGCCCTGATCGATTTTCGCGCACGCAATCGACGGTTCGGCGGGCTGCCGCTCAGCGCCGCCATCTGACATCTCCTTCGGAGGTCGTACCGATGCTCGCCCATTTTCTTGGAGTCCTCGCCCTGATCGGCGCCGCGCTGCTGCTGGTCTTTGGACTCGGTGTCACCGTCTACGGCCTCGCCCGGGGTGATGGCCGACTCGCACGCCGTGCCGCGCTTGGTACCGGGGGATTGGTCGTCGTCTACTCCCTCGGTATCGCGCTCTCCGCCACCCTGGCACCGCGAACGGTGATCCCATTCGGCGAGGAGATCTCCTTCTGCGGGTTCGATTGCCATCTCCATATTTCGCTCACCGAAGTCGACATGGAGGAGGATTTTATCGGCCTCGTGGTCAGGGCGCGGAGCGACGCGAAGAGCGAGCCGGAGCATCCGAGCTACCTCCAGTTCCGGCTCGTAGGGAGGAGTGGGGCTGCGCTGGCGCCATACCAGGACGGGAAGACCTTCCTCCAGCCGCTTGAGGCCGGTCAGTCGACGGTCGACACCCTGAGCTTCGTTGCTTCTCCGGAGGATTTTCCCTACAGCCTCCGGGTCATCTATCCCGACCTGCCGGAGGCGCTCCTCCTCGGACCTGCCAACAGCAGGGCAGTGGGAAAGACCACCCTCTCACTCGGAGACTAGCGACGATGCGAGGGCGTACGCAGCGGGCGGTGGCCCTGCTGCTGGTCGGCCTGCTCCTGGGAATTGCGGGGGAGGTCGTCCGGCTCTGGATACCGGGCAGGCTGGAC
>SPDF01000411.1 GCA_004525055.1 Gemmatimonadales bacterium
ACTGCAGCGGGTGCTCGACCAGGTGGACAACTGATGCGATTCGACTCCGTGAAAGGATTTCCCATGCGACCCGCCCGACTTCTTCCGTTCATCCTGGCAGCCGCCGTGGCGGCCTGCAGCGATTCCGGCGGGCCGGACACCTCAGGCGTGAAGCCGCCGGGCGAGTTGACCATCATCCGCCTCCCAGCCGGCAGCGCGCCGATCTGGAATCCGGTGGATTCGTTCTATGCCAAGAAGGGTGAGGACCGCGAGCTGCGGATCTACTTTGCGAACGGGCTCGGGGGCTCAGGCGAGGAGTACGCCCGACTCCGGGTGGACGCCCCGAGCCTGCTCGCACGGCCCGACGGCACGCTCTTCCAGGTGGGCGATTCCATTCTGATTACCGTGCGGGTCACCGATCCGGCGCTGATCCAGTTTGAATTCGAGCCGGCCGGCCTGACGTTCAGCTCGTTGAAACCCGCCGAGCTGAAACTTAAATACGGCGAGACCGGTGGCGACCTCGACGACGATGGCGACGTGGATGCCGAGGACGACGGCATCGAGCAAGTCATGACCATCTGGCGCCAGGAACAGCTCGGCGAATCCTACATCAGGATTGGCGGCCTCAAGGTCGAGGAACTCGACGAGATCGAGGCGGACATCCTCGGTTTCACCCGGTACGCGATCGCCTACTGAGTCCCTGATGACCACACCTCCCGCCGCCGATCCCGGCACCGTGCTCCGCGACGCCACCGCCGCGATGCGCCAGGGCAACCTGCCCGGCGCCGCAGCGTTGGCGGCTGCCGCGGAAGCGCGGTTCCGCGCGCGGGGAGACGCGGACGGGCGGATGCGGGCGAAAAATCTCCTCGGCGCGGTCGCGTGGGAAACCGGGCATGTCGGAGATGCAGAACTGTGCTTCGGCACCGCCCTCGAGTTGGCACACACGCTCGACGACAGTCTGATGACGGCCCGCGCCTCGAATAACCTGGCGTCGGTGGCGCACCTGACCGGCCGCCCCGAAGTGGCGCTGAGCCTCTATCGGACCGCCCTGCTCTCTTACCAGCGACTGGGCGATCGGCGTGGCATGGCCGAGACCTCGCACAATCTCGGCATTGCGTTTCGCCAGTTGGGTCAGTGGACGGATGCGGAGCGGGCCGCCGAAGAGGCTGTCCGGCATGCCGAGCAACTTGGTGACGCGGCGCTTCGCGGACTGGCATTAGTGGGATTGGCCGAACTGCATCTTGAGCTGAAGGGATGGCCGCTGGCCGAGCGGGAAATTGAGCGCGCCGCCATCCTCGCCGCCGAAGGAGACGACCCGGTAGGCGTCGTGGAGACGCGTCGCCTTCGAGCCGTGCTGCACCTGGGGCTTGGCCATTCGGTCGCCGCCCTAGAGGAGGCTCAGGCGGCTAGACACGATGCGCAAACTCTTGGAACGGCGCTGCTCGAGGCCGAATGCACGACGGTGGCCGCGCGCGCTGCCTTCCAGATTGGAAGAAGCGATCAAGCCGAGTCGTTGCGGGCCGATGCGGAGACTGCGCTGACGCGGCTCGGCGCCGCGGGATTGCTCGAGCGGTTCAACAACGAGTGGGGCGCCTGATCGGCGCCCCTCTTTTTGTTCGGGAGACGGGGGCCGATGTCACTGACCCTGCTCCTCCTTGTGTTCCTCGGCTACGCGGGCGGCCACGTCAGGCGGCGCCTCCACATACCCGTGGAAACTGTGCCGGAAGGTCCCGCGCCCGTGCGTGATCGAATAGAGCGTCGTGGTGTACCGGTAGAGCTCCGACTCCGGCAGCACGGCCTGCACTTTGGTCAGCCGACCATCGAGCGCCGTGCCAAGAATGTGGCCGCGGCGTGCGCTCAGGTCGCCCATCACGTCGCCGAGCACATCCTCCGGTGCCCACACCTCCAGGTCCGCCAGCGGCTCGAGGAGCACTGGACGGGCGTTCGGTGCCACGGTACGGAACGCGAGGATGCCCGCCATCTTGAACGACATCTCGTTCGAGTCCACATCGTGATATGACCCGTCGTAACACTCCACCTTGAAGTCCACCACCGGGTACCCGGCCACCACACCCCGCTCCGCCGACTCCTGGATGCCC
>SPDF01000173.1 GCA_004525055.1 Gemmatimonadales bacterium
CTCGAGACGGTGGCTTCCGGGGCCATGGCCGCCGCCGCCGGGGGATTCACCGCGGTCTGTGCCATGCCGAACACCGACCCGGTCACCGACAACCAGGCCGCCGTCGGGTTCATCGTCAGCCAGGCGCAGCGTGCCGGCAAGGCGCGGGTCTACCCGATCGGCGCCGTGACCCTCGGGCAGCGGGGCGAACAGATGGCGGAGTTCGGTGAGCTCGTCGGCGCTGGCGCCGTGGCGGTCAGCGACGATGGAAAACCGGTGGCCTCCAGCCACATGATGCGCACGGCACTCGAGTACGCCCGGACGTTCGGCATCCCGGTGGCCAATCACTGCGAGGAGATGAGCCTGGCAGAGGGCGGAGCCATGCACGAGGGCCTCGTCAGCACTCGGCTCGGCCTCAAGGGGATTCCCGCCGCCGCGGAAGAGATCATGGTGGCGCGGGACATCATCCTGGCCGAACTGACCGGCGGGCACGTCCATCTCTGCCACATGTCGACGCGCGGGTCGGTCGAGCTCATTCGGCGGGGCAAGGAGAAGGGAATCCGCGTCACTGCCGAGGCGACACCACATCATTTCTCCCTGACCCACGAGCGGTGTGCCGGGTACGACACCAATGCCAAAATGAACCCCCCGCTTCGGGAGGCGGAGGATGTCGAGGCGATCCGCCAGGGGCTGAAGGACGGCACGATCGATGTTATTGCGAGCGATCACGCCCCGCACCACTACGACGCCAAGGAACGCGAGTTTGATCACGCGCCGAACGGAATCATCGGCCTGGAGACGGCACTCGGCGTGGCGGTGCGTGACCTGGTCGAATCCGGCGTGTTGACACTTCCCGAGTTGATCAACCGGATGAGCACCCAGGCGGCGAGGATCTTTGGTCTGCCCGGTGGCACGCTGGCCGTGGGGGCGCCCGCCGATGTCGTGGTGTTCGATCCGACCGAGCGCTGGATCGTGCGTCCGGAGAAGTTCTGCTCCAAGAGTCGCAATACGCCGTACGCTGGGACAGAGCTGGTCGGCAGGGCCCACCAGACGGTGGTGCGGGGCAGGGTGGTGCACGACCTCAGGACCGCTTAGCCGGACCGATGCCGGCAGCGGGGTTCCCCCCGCCGAGCACCTCATTACCTTTCGCGGAAGCGTGTTGGTGCGCGCGTTGTGCCCACCCGCCGTGCCGCCTGCTGTCCCGGCGTCCGCCGTCACGAGAGGGAAGTCCGACCATGGCGAAATCGACCCCCAAATCCGACAACCCCATCGATGCCCTGCTCGAAGAGCGGGCGCGGTTTCAGACGTGGTTGACGCGACTCGACGCCACCGGCTCCGAGGCTCCGCCGGCGGTGCGGGACAAGATTCGGGGTGACTACCAGCAGCGCCTGGACCAGGTCATCGATGAGCTCCGAACCCACGCGGAGTCTGTGGCGGAGCAGCTGGCGACCCTGCGTGTTCGCGAGGACGACCTCGCGACCCAGGAGGCGGCGGCGCAGGAGACGCTGGCGGAGGCCGAGCTGCGCCACGCGGTCGGCGAGTACGAGGAATCGGAGTGGGAGCGGGTTCGCGGCGGCAGCGAGCGTGTGCTGATCGACGTCCGGGAGGAACTCGCCCGCGTCAGCGACGAGATCTCCCATTTGGGCGAAGTGCAGGCGCTGATCGCTGCCGAGCCGGAAGCGCCGGCCGAGCCAGAGCCGGAGCCCGAGGTTGAACAGCCGGAGGCCGCTGCGGAGGCGCAGGATGAGGCTGAAGACTGGGAGCCAGATTTTCCGCTTGCCGAGGCACCCCCGGCGGCGCCGAGCGCGCCCCGATTCACGCCACGAGCCAGTGGGCGGACCTCGGAGCCAGCACCGCCACGCACCATTCCGTTTCCCCAGCGAGCCGAGCCCTCACCGGACGACATGGCATTCTTGAAGTCGATGGCCGACGAGCAGCCGGTCACCAAGCGGGGGAGCGGGTCCACGCCTCGCCAGAGCGGCTCCGGTGCGCCGCCGGCGGAGGACGCGCCGAAGGCAGGCGCAGGGCTTGAGCGGCCGAGCCAGGCCGCCGCGCCGAAGACGCTCAAGTGCGGGGAGTGCGGGACGCTCAACCGCCCGACGGAGTGGTACTGTGAGCGCTGCGGAGCGGAGTTGGCCGCACTTTAGCCGGCCGGGGTACCGAACAACAACGGGGCCCGGCAAGATGCCGGGCCCCGTGTCGTTGGTGCGCTGTGTGGTGGGTCTACGCCTTGGCGTTGACGGCCTTGGCGAGGCGGCTCTTCTGACGCGCTGCCGTCCGCGGGTGCACCAGGTGCTTCCGCCCGGCGCGATCCAGCAGGCGCGCGGCCTCGGACAGGGCCTTGGAGGCTTCGGCCTTGGTGGTGGCGGTGCGGACGTTCTTGACGGACGTGCGCAACTTGCTCCGCTGGGTCTTGTTGCGGGCCGTGCGAACCTTGGTCTGGCGCATGCGCTTCTTGGCGGACTTGATGCGGGGCACAGCGGACCTCACGGAATCGGTGCGGCGGGAGGGCCCATCCCCCCCATCATGAGCAAGCAACAATACTAGCTTGGGTCCCCCGCAACGTCAAGCGGCACGGTGCTTTGACTTGCCTCCCGCCGGGGTGTATTGTTCCGCGCGCCACCAGTGGCGCCAGACCCGGTCCGCCCCACCCTCGATCCGGAAGACGGTTGGAACAGCCTGCCGCCCTCACCTTGCCTGAACCGCCGACTTCGGCGTTGGGAGCCTCGCCGGCCTTTGTGGTCGAACTCGAGGCTTTCTCGGGTCCCCTCGACCTCCTGCTGCACTTGCTGCGGGAGGAAGAGCTCGAAATCTCCGACATCCCGATTGCCCGGATCGCGGATCAGTTCCTCCGGGTCATCCACAATCTCGGACTGAATCAGGCGGCCGATTACCTCGAGTTGGCGGGACGCCTGTTGCGGCTCAAGGCGCAGATGCTCTTGCCGCGCCGGAGCGAAGAGGATGGCTGGGAGGATCCGCGCGCGGAACTGGTTCGCCGACTCCTCGAGTATCAGCAGATCCGGGAAGTAGCGCTCTGGTTGGGCCGCGCGGCGGAGCGCCGGGCCGATCAATCGGCCCGCGGGTTTCTCCCCGCGCCGCCGGCGCTTCCGCCTCCACCGCTGCACGTCGACCTCCTGGAGTTGCTCGAGGCGGTCCAGCGAGTCATCGACGGGATCCCCGCACCTGTACTTCATCGAGTGGTCGCCAGGCCGCTCAATGTCGAGGGGGCAACCCGCCGCCTCATCGCCCTCCTCGAGGACCGGGAGGAGTTCGGGTGGCGTGAGGCGCTCGGGCCCGAACCGACCCTGTCCGACGTGCTTTCAACGCTCCTCGCGCTCCTCGAACTCGCGCGCCGGGGCACCGTCTCTCTGACCCAGGCGGCTCCATTCGCGCCTATGGTGATTCGCCGTGACACCTCTCGCACAGCTGATTGAAGCCGCGCTGTTCGCCGCCGCTCGCCCGTTGACGGCGGAAGAGCTCACGGTGCTCGACGCCGACACCTCGCTGGTCGATGTGCGCACCGCGCTCGAACAGTTGCGGGAACTCTACGATTTCCATCAGCACGCCATCGAGCTGGTCGAGATGGCCGGCGGGTTCCAGCTGCTCACCCGGCCCGCCTTCGCCCAGGCGCTCGAGCGGGCACAGTTCACGGTGCGCGCCTCCAAGCTCACCGCGGCGGCGCTCGAGACACTCAGCATCATCGCCTATCGGCAGCCAGTCGGCCGGAGCGAAATCGAGGAGATCCGGGGCGTGTCGGCCGGCGGCGTCCTGCGCTCGCTGCAAGAGCGCGGGCTCATCGAAGTGGTTGGGCGGAGCGAGGCGCTCGGCCGACCCCTGCTGTACGGCACCTCCGCGAAGTTCCTCGAACTCCTCGGCCTCAAGGACCTGACCGACCTCCCGCGGGCGGAAGAATTGAGCATCGCCATCCAGCCCCCACGTCCGCTGACGCCGGACGACGAAGAGGCCGCCGCCTACGTGCCGGCTGAATCGTGAGCGAAATGCGCCTGCAGCGTGCGCTGGCCCGCGCCGGGATCGCCTCCCGACGGGCCGCGGAGGAACTAATCCGCGCCGGCCGCGTACGGGTTGACGGCAAGGTCGCCGAACTCGGCAGCAAGGTCGATCCCGACCGCCAGAAGATTACCGTTGGTGGCAAGGTGGTGCAGGTCATCCCCCGCCGGTGGCTCGCCTTCCACAAGCCGCTGGGTGTGGTGACGACGGCCAGCGACGAACAGGGCAGGCGGAACGTCCTCGATTTCATCAAGGACCCGGCGGGCCTCACCTACGTTGGCCGGCTGGACGTGATGACGACCGGTCTTCTGTTGCTGACCACCGATGGCGAGGCTGTTCACCGGCTGACCCACCCCAAGTATCGGGTGCCACGGCGGTACACCGCGCTGGTGCACGGCCGATCCGCCGCCGAACTCGAAAAGCTGGTGCACGGGCGGGTCGAGGTGGAAGGGCGAGTGGTGGTGGCGGAAGAGGTCCGGGTCCGGCCCGGGAAGGAAGGGCGCTGCATCCTCGATGTGACGCTGACCGAGGGCCGGAATCGGATCGTGCGGCGCTGGTGCGAAGCGATGGGGCTCAAGGTTGAGCGCCTGGCCCGGCTCTCCTACGGCCCGGTGCGCCTCGGTGACCTCCCCGTCGGACGGTCGCGGCCCCTCATGCCCCGCGAGGAGGCGGCGCTCTACAAGACGATTCGGCTCGATCCGTCCGGCGACTGACACGCATCCCCCCGGTCGCACGGACCACCCCCCGGAGGAGTACGCATGACCGCTCAG
>SPDF01000198.1 GCA_004525055.1 Gemmatimonadales bacterium
AACGTCACCCTCTGCATTCCCACGGCGTTCGTGTCGTGGACCGGCGAGGCGCTCGACACCAAGATTCCCCTCCTCCGCTCGATGGAGGCGCTCAGCAAGCAGGCGCTCCGCATCCTGAAGCTCTTCGGCACCGACACCGGCGTGACGCGCGTGGCCACGACCGTCGGCCCGGAACAGGAGTACTTCCTGGTCGACCGGGAGCTGTACTTCCAGCGCCCCGACCTCATGACCTGCGAGCGCACCCTCTTCGGCGCCCGGCCCCCCAAGGGGCAGCAGCTCGAGGATCACTACTTCGGCACCATTCCGAGCCGGGTGCTGGCCTTCATGTCCGAGGCCGAGCTTGAGCTCTATCGCCTCGGTGTACCAGTCAAGACGCGGCACAACGAGGTGGCGCCCGGCCAGTACGAGATCGCGCCGCTCTTCGAGGTCAGCCACATCGCCAGCGATCACCAGATGCTGCTCATGGAGACCCTCAAGCGGGTGGCCCAGCGGCATGGCCTCGCGGCGCTGCTGCACGAGAAGCCCTTTGCGGGCGTCAACGGCAGCGGCAAGCACAACAACTGGTCGATGGCCACTGACACCGGCGTCAATCTCCTCGATCCGCAGGATGAGACCCACACCAACCTGCAGTTCGTGGTCTTCCTCGTCGCGGTCATCCGCGCGGTGGACATTCACGCCGACCTGCTTCGCGCCTGCATTGCCAGCGCAGCCAATGACCACCGCCTCGGCGCCAACGAGGCCCCGCCGGCGATCATCTCGATGTTCCTCGGCGACATGCTCTCCGACATCCTGGCCCAGGTGGCCGAGGGATCGCCGAAGCGCACCCTGAAGGGCGGCATGATCGACCTCGGCGCCCGATCGCTTCCGCAGCTCCCCCGCCATTCCGGCGATCGCAACCGGACCAGCCCCTTCGCGTTCACCGGCAATAAGTTCGAGTTCCGCGCGGTGGGGTCGAGCCAGAGCATCGCATGGCCCAACACCGTGCTCAACACCATCGTGGCCGAGTCGCTCGACTATGTGGCAGGAGAGCTGGAGACGGCCGTTGGCGACAAGCCGACCGCGGCCAAGCTCGAGACCGCATCGATCAACCTGCTCAAGAAGCTGCTGAAGGAGCACAAGCGGGTCATCTTTGACGGCGACAACTACACTGAAAAGTGGCACGCCGAGGCGAAGGAGCGCGGCCTTCCGATGCTGGTGGACTCGGTGGCGTCGTTCCATGCGCTCTCGGCAAAGAAGAATTACGACATGTTCAAGAAGTACGGCGTGCTCACCAGGGCCGAGCTCGATTCGCGCACCCACATCGCCATCGAGAAGTACATCAAGCAGGTGACGATCGAGGCGGAGACGATGGTATCGATGGCGCGGACGATGATTCTCCCCGCCGCCCTGGCGCACCAGTCGCTCATGGCGGAGGCGGTGGCGTCCACCGAGGCCGCCGGCGTTGAGGACGAGGATTCGCGGACGGCATTGCGGACGTTCGTCGGCGCAGTGAGCCAACTGCGGAAGGCCACGGTGGCCCTCGACAAGGTGGCCACCGCGCACGCCGAGTCCCCGATGAAGCACGCGCAGCAGATCAAGGCCAAGGTCATCCCGGCCATGGAAGCCCTGCGGACGGTGGCGGATGAACTACAATTGCATGTCGCGGACGAGTTCTGGCCGATGCCGGTGTACAGGGAGCTCCTCTTCCTGAAATAGGAAGATGTGGGTGGGGCTGCGGTGCCGCGGGGCAGCTGGGCAGTTACGGCCTCGCTGCCCGTCTGCCTCCCTGCGATTCATCGCATGAACCGGATAGCCCCCTCCCGGCTTTCGCCCTAGCTTGATTCCATGACTAATTCACTTGCTCCCAACGCCAGGCCGGGCGACGCCGGCCGGTGGGCTGCAGTCGCCGCCCGCGACGCGGGCGCCGATGGGCGGTTTGTCTACGCGGTGCGGACGACACGCGTCTACTGCCGCCCCTCCTGTGGCTCCCGACGCGCAAAGCGTGAAAACGTAACGTTTTACGATACCCCTCACGCCGCCAGAGCAGACGGTTTCAGGGCCTGCCGTCGGTGCCATCCCGATCTTGCGGTGCCTGGCACCGGGCCTCGCTCAGGGGATGAGGCGGTCCGGCGAACGCTGGCCTATATTGAGGATCACTCCGGGGAGGTCCCTCCCCTGGCGGAGCTCGCCCAGGCCGCGGGCTTGAGCCCGGCCCATTTGCAGCGCAGCTTCTCCCGGATGGTCGGGGTCAGCCCCCGAGCCTACGCGCAGGCCCTCCGCCGAGAGCGGCTCAAGGCTGGGCTGCGGAAGGGGCGTTCCGTCAGCCGCGCGGGGTGGGATGCCGGATACGGTTCCAGTCGTCAGCTCTATGAACAGGGTGCCGATGCCTTGGGCATGACACCTGCTTCCTACAAAGCCGGCGGGGCTGGGGTCGTGCTCCGCTACACCTCGGTGGAGACTGTCGCGGGGCCCTTGTTGCTGGCTGCCACTGACCGTGGACTCTGCGCCGCCTGGTTTGGGCAGGACGAGGAGGAGCTCGTCCATGCCTTGGTCGGCGAGTTCCCGAGTGCGGCGCTGCACCGGGATGATCGCGCCCTGGCCCCGATGGCCACCTCGGTCCGGAGGCATTTGGCTGAGGGGGCGCCACTCGCGCTGATTCCGCTGGACGTCGCCGGCAGCCCCTTTGCCCGGGCGGTCTGGACCAGCCTGCAGGCGATTCCGTTCGGGGAAACCCGCACTTACGCCGAAGTGGCGGCGTCGATCGGCCGCCCAGGGGCGGCCCGGGCAGTGGGAACCGCGTGCGGGGCTAATCCAGTGGCGGTCGTCATCCCCTGCCACCGCGTGGTGCGTGCCGACGGATCCGGCGGCGGGTATCGGTGGGGATTGGATCGGAAACGGGCACTGCTCGCGCGCGAGGCGCGGGGGCAGTCCCCATGAGTCGCGTCAGGAGTCAGCACCGCCTATGTGGAATCGCAGGTTCGCATCGCCGACCGCCATCGCCACCGGGTTCCTTCTCTTGGGACTCGGTGTCCTTGGCTGTACGCCCCTCGGCGGGTGGCTCTATTCCGATCCCACCTTCGCGCTGAGCGGCGTCCGCACCACTTTTCAGGGATCCCCGGCCGACACCCTCCAGGTCATCCTGACCGGCTGCAATCTCAACGACTTCAACGTGGATGGGCTCACCATCGACGGCCAGCTGTTCGTGGACGGCACGGCGGTCGGGGTGCTCCAGAGCAGCAAGTCGTTCACGATGAAGATGCGGGATTCGGTGGACGTGACGGTCGCCCTGCAGATTCCCCGTGCCGACGAGCCGCGGGTCCACGCCAAGGGCGATGACTTCGTCACGGCCAAGTATGAGCTGAACGGGCGGGTCGAACTGGCGACGCCGATCGGGGTGCGGCGAGTCGCGCTGCTCCAGAAGGGAGACGTTCGCTTCGACTCCACCGGGGCGCCGAGCGGCTGGACGGTGCGCAATGTCCGTCCGTGCAGGCCGGGTCAGTCGGTGCTCCCCGGTCAGAGCGTCAAGCCGCGCGTGCTGGTCGATACGATGTTCCGTCCCGAGACTCCCGTCATCGGATCCCCCGGCCAACGGAACGACTTTTGAGCACTCCCTCCAAGCCACTGACGTACGCCACCTACCTCAAGGTGGACGAACTCCTCGGCCTGCAGCAGCCGTTAAGCGACGGGCCCGAACACGATGAGATGCTCTTCATCGTTATTCACCAGGTCTACGAACTCTGGTTCAAGCAGATCCTCCATGAAGTGGGCCGTCTGCACCGGCTCCTCGAGGCCGGCGACGGGCTCGCGGTACTTGGCGCCCTGAAGCGGATCCTCACCATCCTCAAGGTGCTGGTTTCCCAGATCGACGTGCTCGAGACGATGACGCCGCTGGAGTTCTTGTCGTTCCGCGACCGGCTCGAGTCCGGCAGCGGCTTCCAGTCGTTTCAGTTTCGCGAGTTCGAGTTCGCGCTGGGGCACAAGCAGCGCACCGCGCTCGAGCGCTATCCTGAAGGCACCGCGCACCGCGCGCTCCTGGAGCGTCGCTTCGCCGCCTCCACGCTCTGGGATGGATTCCTCGCCTACCTCGCGCAGGAGGGCGCCGCGGTCCCCGCCGAGGCGCTGACGCGGGACGTGACACTGCCAGTCACGCCGTCGGCCGACGTGCAGGCGGTGCTGGTCGGTGTCTATCGGAAGGGCGGCTTGCCGGCGCAGGTCTGCGAGCGGCTGGTGGAT
>SPDF01000239.1 GCA_004525055.1 Gemmatimonadales bacterium
CGCCCACTCCCGCTCCTCGCCGCCTCGGCCCTGACCGTTCTCACCTGGTTCCTGCTCGTGCGCACCTGGTCGCGGAGCCTCCGGTGGTGGGGAGACTCGCTCCCCTTCGGGGCCGCTATCCGAATCTGGTTCATCACCAACCTGAGCCGGTTCGTCCCCGGAGCCATCTGGCAGTTTGCCCACGTCTCGGCGGAAGCACTCAGCGCGCGAATCAGCCCGGTGGCGGCCACCGGTGCCATTCTCTTTCAGCAAGTCGTCCTGCTGGGCACCGGTATCGCACTCACCGTCTCCCTCGCGCCGGTCCTGCCGATGTCGGTCACGGGCACCACCAATCCCGTCCTCGCCCTTGGATTGACCTCCCTTGGGGTGCTTGCCGCCATTATTTTACTCCCGGTCGCCGCTCCCACGCTGGAGCGCTGGACCACCCGGCTCCTGAAGCGGGACATCAAGTGGCCGACGCCCACCCGCCGGGAGATGAGCGCATACGTCGGCACACTCGTGCTCCCCTGGATCGCGTACGGCGTGGCATTCTGGCTGTTCGGCCTCGCCCTGCTCGGGGACGCCGCGCCGAGTGTGCTGCCGGCGGCGGCAGTGTTCATCGGGAGTTACGTGGCGGGGATCATCGCGGTCTTCGCGCCCGGCGGGCTCGGGGTGCGGGAGGCGGCCATGGTCATCCTCCTGTCTCCAATTACCGGGCCGGCCCCCGCGCTCCTGCTGGCCATCGCGTCCCGGCTCTGGCTCGTGGCCCTCGAAATCCTCACGGCGCTCGGCGTGCTCGCATGGCACCCCCGAACCGTCTCCTCCTCGGAGTGACCTGAGCCGATGCTATCGAGATTGACGCAACGCTTTCCTGTCCTGACCGCCGCCACCCTCTACACGGTGACGGTAGCGCTGGCGTTTGTCCCGTTCTTCCGCGGCCAGTTCCTGGTCAACGCGATGAGCGATGCCCGCACCGGATTCCCGGGACGCGAGCTGGCCGCCGACTACTTCCACGCCACCGGGCGCATCCTCGAGTGGATGCCGTACACCTTCGGCGGGATGCCCTTCCTGGCGAATACCGGCAACGGCGACACCTTCTATCCCACCTTTCTCCTGCGGCTCTTCCTTTCACCGGATGCAGGAGTGTCGCTCGGGTTCATGATCCACCTGGTGCTGGCCGGCGTGTTCATGTTCCTCTTCCTCCGCGCACTCAAGCTCGACTGGGGTGCGGCGTTCACCGGCGGCGCGGCGTACCTCATGAGCGGGCAGATCGTCTCCCTGGTCAGCCCCGGCCACGACGGCAAGCTCTTCGTGAGCGCGCTCCTGCCGCTGGCGCTCTACTTCCTCTACAAGGGTGTCACCGGTCCGTCGTGGCGCAGCTATGTCGGCTTCGGTGTCACGGTCGGCCTGTCGCTGATCACCCCGCACGTCCAACTGACCTACTATCTCCTGATGGCGGCCGGCTTCTGGTGGCTCTACCTCGTCTTCCTGAGCGGGGAGCGGCCGGCGAGTTCCTCATGGACCACGATGGCGGTGCTCTTCGTGGGCGCCCTGGGGCTCGGCTTCGCGCTGGCGTCCATCCAGCTGATGCCGTTCTTCGAGTACATCCCGTTCTCCCCCCGCGGGGCGGCCGGCAGCAGCAGTAGCGGCTACGAGTACGGCACCGGATGGTCGATGCCCCCGGAAGAGGTGATCGGTACCCTCTGGCCGGCCTTCATGGGCAACCTGCGCGACTACTGGGGTCGGAACCCCTTCAAGCTCCACAGCGACTACATCGGTATCGCCGCACTCATCCTGGCGAGCTTTGGGTTCCTGCTCGAAGGGCGGAAGCGACTCGCCTGGTTCTTCATCTTCCTGACGGGGTATGGACTGCTCTACGCCTTCGGCGGATACACCCCGTTCTACCGGATCCCGTACACCATTCTGCCGGGCATCAGCAAGACGCGCGTGCCGTCGATGATCTTCTTCCTGGTCTCCTTCAGCGTGGCGGCGCTCTCCGCCATGGGGGTCCAGGCGCTGGTGCAACTCGACGACGCCATCCGCCGCAAGCGGCTTCTCTGGTTGGCCGGGGTCCTCGGCGTGCTCTCGCTGCTCGCGGTCGCAGGGGGCATCCAGCTCTTCATGGAGTTGATGGCCGACCCGCAGCGGTTCGGCGGTGTCATCGCCAACTATCCGAACTTCCGGATCGACGCCGTGCGGGTGCTCTTCTTCGGGCTGCTCACCATTGGCCTCCTCTGGCGCCGGTTTCCGCAGGCGGTCTGGGGACTCGCCATTGGCGCGGTCGTCCTCCTCGACCTCTGGACCGTGGAGCGACAGTTCATCCTGTGGACGCCCCCGGCCGCGGAGAGCTTCGCGGCCGACGGCGTCGTGCAGGCGGTGCAGGGGGACCGCACCATATTCCGCGTGCTTCCGTATGGTGTGTATGACGAGAACCGGAACTACCTCATGACCCACCGGGTCCGCTCGGTGCTCGGCTACAACGGCCAGGAGCTGCACCGATACGATGAACTGCTCGGCGGCAAGAACGAGTGGAAGAACCTCGGGAGCCCGAGCCTCTGGCGCCTCCTGGCAATCAAATACGTGGTGCTGCCACAGGAGATCGAAGGGGCGTCGCTGACGAAGATCGCAGGCCCGGTGCCCACGCACGATGGGCAGCAGGTCTACGTCTATCGCTTCGACGAGGCGCAACCGTTTGCCTCGCTGGTCCCGCTGGCCATCAAGACGCCCGAGGAGCAGATCATCCCGACCCTCGCCGACCCACGGTTCGACGGCCGGCGATTCCTCCTGGTGTCACCGGACGCATCGGTCGGCATGGCGGCGCCACTGGGGACCGTGGATATCATTGAGAATCCCGTGCACACGGAAATGCCGAGGGAAGGGCAGTATCGCTTCACCCTGGCCGAGCCGGCGGCGCAGGACGCCTTCCTGTCGGTGTCGGAGAACTGGTATCCCGACTGGCACGCGACGGTGGATGGGGAGCCGGCCGAGGTGGTGCGTGCGCAGTTCTCCCTGATGGCGGTGCCGGTCCCGGCGGGTGCCAAGGTCGTTGAGCTCACCTTCAGCTCCGGTGCCTACCAGCGCGGCAAGACCGTCACACTCACTATCGTCGCCTTACTCATCCTGATGCTGCTGGCCGATGGCGTGGCTCGGCTGCGGAGGCCCCGTGGCTGAGCGCGTCCTGATTGTCGTCCCGACCTACAACGAGATCCAGAATCTCCCGTATATCGTGCCCGAGATCCTGCGGCAGGATCCGCGTATCGAGGTGCTGGTGGTGGATGACGGGTCTCCTGACGGGACGGGCGAGCTGGCCGACCGGATGGGGGAGGAAGACGGGCGGATCCACTGCCTGCACCGGACCGCCAAGGAGGGGCTGGGGAAGGCCTACCTCGCAGGCTTCCGCTGGGCGCTGGAGCGGGACTACGACTTCATTTTCGAGATGGACGCGGATCGCTCCCATGATCCGAAGTATCTCCCGTTGTTTCTCACCGCGATTGAGGATGCCGACCTGGTCATCGGGTCCCGGTACAAGACCGGGGTCAACGTCATCAATTGGCCGATGAGCCGGCTCCTCCTCTCGTATGGTGCCAACCG
>SPDF01000205.1 GCA_004525055.1 Gemmatimonadales bacterium
CCCAGTCCCCACCCTCGCTGGCGCGCTCCACGATGCGGGTAAGCGCCTTGCCGGCGCGAGCCGTTTGCGTTACCGCCGACAAGTCGCCATAAAGCCGTCCCGCACTTGTCGCAGTATCCATCATCCGTTCGAACAGGCTGAAGTTGTCGATCCAGGGGCCGTGTTCGCCGACATCGAGATCGCGCCCCTGTCCCATGGTGGCGCAGTGGGCCACCACGACCCGCACCCCGTGCTCGATGGCACGGCGCAGGAGGAGCGGGTTGCTCAGGGCGTCGTCGCCGGGGGTGGCGCGCTCCGTTCCGGCGTGGGAGAGCAACGGCAGGTCCAGCCGGGCGAGTGTCTCGTAGAACGGGTCGCAGCGGGGCGCGGCGGGGTCGATACCCTGCGCGGCCGGAATCCACTTCACCGCCCGTGCGCCGAGGCCGTGCACCCGCTCGAGTTCCGCGGTGGCATCTGATCGATAGGGATGAACCGAGGCCGCCCATTCAAAGCGTGCCGGTGCCGCCTGGGCTACCCGGTGGCAGTAGTCGTTGCCCAGATAGAAATGAGTCCGCTCGCGCTGCAGGGTGCCCGCTGCGTCGTAGTAGGCGTCGAGCGCCAGCAGCAGCATCCTGTATCCGGCCGGAAACGACTGCGCGAGCGTGGTGAGGCGGGCGATGTAGTCGGCGTCGGTGGGCGTATCCCCCTCGAGGCAGCTCGCATCCAGGAAGAATTGACGCTGGGTGGCCGCCAGCGGCCAGCGCCAGGTGTCGCGGCCGTCGTTGAACCAGGCGTCGGCGTCGTTCCCGCCGTCGCCGAGCAGGTGGACGTGGGCGTCCCACACCTGCGCTGGATCCAGCCCTGCCCACGCCTCACGAACCAGGGCATGGTTGGCCAGTGCGTCGGGGAGCGGTCCCAGGCAGGGGTTGAACACACCCTGCTCCGGCCACGCGCGCCAGGCGGCGTAACCGGCGGCACCAGCCAAACCGGCGATGGCGAGGAAGCGGCGGCGGGAGATCATCGCGAGCGCTCTAGCGCACCAACTGCAAGACTCCCTGAATGATCTGCTTCAGCGAGTATTGATAGAGCAGCAGCGGCGCAAAGGGCGCCGCGAGGGGCAGGACGGCCCCCACGACCTCGCGCAATGAGATTGCCACGGGGCGCATGGTATTGACCAGACCGTAGACACCCGCATAGTCGGCCATCGCACTCGGTTCCGGGCTCGTCAGCAGATCCGCCCCTTTCGTTGCCGAGCCATGCGGCAAGCGGCGTTCGAAATCACCGGTCATCGCGCTCGCCGTCAGCCCGTATCGCACGAGTGCGGCGTACCGGGTCCGGACCAGGCTCCCGAGGAAAAAGAACTGAGGACCGAGCAGGAGCACCAGTTCCAGGATGATGAAGGCGAGGATGGGGCCGCGTGCATCAGCCAGCGTCTGGCCACTGAACTGGATCTGGTTGGAGACGGCGGCCGCCGCCAGCACACTCAGGCCGACAAAGACGGAACGGAAGGCCCGCGGGGACCAGGCCAGGAAGCCGAGCCCACCGGCGCCGTCGGGGTGTGCGCCCACCCATGCGAGGTCCAGCTTCGAGACCCGCCAGACCAGCCCCCACCAACTGATAATGCGCCACAGCCAGCGCAACAGGAGGAATTGAACGAGGGGGAGTGCGACCCAGGTATACCACTCGCCGGCCGCACTCAGCTGCGGTTCCCCGGCGATGACCGTCACGGTCCAGGCGGTGCCTGTGGCGAGGTGCGGCAGCGCGGCCACGAGCAGGTGCGGAACGGCGAGAGCCGTGAGCAGGAAGATCACCTCCATCGAGTCGGAGGTGGCTCTGCGCTGGGCTCGGCTCACGATCTCCTCGAATGTCGGCAGGTCGGCCTCCCGAACCAGCCCGGTTCGGCGGAACAGATCGACGATGAGGGCGAGCAGCCGATCGGCGGAGGGCTCCGCGAAGATCAGAATCGGGACGACGATGAGGGCACGCGCCCAGGCGCCGAGATCGGCGAGGAGCGGGTGGTCCACCCCGCGGGCCAGGGTGCCTGCGGTGGCCGTGAGGAGGATCAGCGGGAGCCAGCCAATGGCGAGCAGCAGTGCCACCCCGGTCAGCCGTGCCCGTGCCCCTCTGGTCAGGCCTGCCTTCGAGAGCAACGCGTGGAAGCGTCCCCCTTCGCACAATGAGAATGGTGGGGTACTGCTCATCTCAATTCCCTCGCTGCTGGGGATTCGTTTCGGTCATGGAACCTAGCGCGCGCAGGCGGCCAGTTCCATCCGTTAGCTGTCCTTGGGGGAATCCCGACCAAGTCACTTGCGAATCGATCGGAAAGGAGGTAAACCAGAGGAACTCAATCCTCCGGAGACTCCGATGCCCAAGACCCCGCCGAAGTCCCAGCTGCAGGCCGTCCATATTGCCCCAGGTATCACCGTCGATGATCTAACCAAGAGCATCGCCTTCTACGAAGGGCTCGGCTTTGCCGTGGGGGAGCGATGGGAGGATGGGGGAAAGCTGATGGGCGTCATGCTGCATGCCGGGAACAACATGTATGGCTTGAGCCAGGATGACTTTGCCAAGGGGAAGGACCGCGTCAAGGGTGTCGGCATGCGCACCTGGATCAGCACCGACCAGGACATCGACGAGATTGCCGCGCGGGCAAAGGCGGCTGGCGTCAAGCTGGACGCCGAGCCTCAGGACTATCCCTGGGGCGGGCGTGGCTTTGCGGTGACCGATCCGGACGGGTTCAAGCTGACGATTTCGCGGGAATCGAGGTAGTCGTTGATACGCTCGTCTTTGCGCGGTAGGGCTTAGGGCCCCAACCGGCCCGGCCAGAACCCCTGCTTCCAGGCGATATCCGGCTGATTCAGGAAATGAATGATTGGCTCCGCGCCAGGTTCGATCCAGAATGCCAGCGTCATGGTGCCGTCCGCCACGACGTAATCCAGGCTGACGTGCTCCTGGCCGTTCTCGGTCCGGACGGTGGTGCCGACGATGGAATGGCGAGTAAAATCCGCGGTCTCGCTCCCCGTAAAGAAGACCACCGAGGCAGAGTCGAGGGTGAAGCCGCGTTCAACGTAGCGTGGATCATCCGTGATCCACCGTCCGACGGCCGCGGATGGCAACGGGTCGCTGCCGGCTGTTGGCCTGAGCGCAAAGTATCCCAAGGTCAACGCGACTCCGATCAGGAGCAACGGACCCCACCAGACAGCCGCCGGCGTGGATCTCTTCACGGCCGCCTTCGCGACCGGCTCGGCTGATGTGTCGCTGGATTTCTTTCCCTTCCCGCGTCGTGGCAACCTCATGATGAGCCCCAGCTGTTCCATGAAATCGGGGAGCTCCATGGAGCGCACCATGCTTCGGTCGGCGATGCCGCCATTGCCGGGGGGAGGGCTCACCTCGGTCGATGCGGCGGAGTCGACTGGTTTCGGCCGTGTCTCGTCCGTCATGTCCACCTCCCGATCAGCAGGGCTTCGTCCTCCGAGGTCACCCCGTGGGATAACTGCTCGGTAAGTTGAGGATAGAGACGCCAGATATCAGCATATCCGGCGCCGAGCATGTTCAGGAACACCCCCAGAACATCCGCGTCGAACTTGACGCCGTTTCCTTTCCGGAACAGCGACATGATCTCGACCAGCGGGAGTGCATCGCGGTAGGGCCGCGTGGATACCAGCGCATCAAAGATGTCAGCCACCGTCATGATGCGGACCAGGGGCGGAATCTGGTCCCCCGACAATCCGTCGGGGTAGCCGGATCCATCAAGCAACTCGTGATGCGAGCGGACCAGGGGGATGAGGTCCCGGTAGGCGCGTACCGGTTCGAGAATGCTGGCTCCAAGCGTCGTATGCGCACGTACCTTTGCGTACTCCGTGTCGGTCAGGGGGCCTGGCTTGTTCAGGATGTCAGGCGACACACCAACCTTGCCGACATCGTGCAGCAGTCCACCCACCTCCAGCCGGTCGAGATCTTCCGGCGACAGCTGCAGGACACGTCCGATGATCACTGCGAGCGCGCTGACGCGCTCGGAATGGCCCGCGGTCCACGGGGAGTTCGCGTCCACGGTGCGGGCCAGCGCGATCAGTGTGCCGCG
>SPDF01000294.1 GCA_004525055.1 Gemmatimonadales bacterium
GAAAACGACGCGGGCCGCTCCTCAGGAGCGGCCCGCTGACGTTCCGGTCACTGCTCGCTGGAGCTAGACCTTGACGACGTTCTCGGCGGCGGGGCCCTTGGCGCCCTGCACGATATCGAACTCGACCTTGTCGCCTTCGGCGAGGCTACGAAAGCCCTCACCCGAAATAGCCGTGTGGTGGACGAAGCAGTCCTTCTCGCCGTTCTCGGGAGTGATGAAGCCGAAGCCCTTCGCGTCGTTGAACCACTTCACGGTGCCGTTTGTACGTGCCATGAGTCCTAACTCCAGTGTGGTGTGTCCATACGCCCAGACAGGATGCCCCGGGGCGTCTTGCCGATGTGGCCCGGGCAATTTCCCGCAAATTCCCGATCAAGTCAAGAGGAGCGGCTGGGGCCGCTGCCCCGCCACCAGCGGGCGGCCGCCCGAGCCCACTCCCCGCTGCGCTCCCGGACCTGTCGCCCCATGGCCCGCTGCAGCGCCTGCAGGAATTCCGCCGCCGACGGGTAGCGTGCGTCCACCTCGTTCCGCAGCGCCCGCTGGAGGACCTGTTCCAGTGCTTCCGGAACGTCCGGACGCTTGGCACGCAGGTCGGGGAATCGATCGGCAGTCTGGCGCGCGAGGATTTGCTCCGGTGTGCCGCCAGGGAATGGCGTTTCCCCCATCAGAACGAAATAGGCCACGGCCGCAAGGCTGTAGAAGTCGCTCCGCTGATCCACCCGCTCGCCGAGGAGTTGTTCGGGGCTGGCGAACTGCGGCGTGCCGCTCTGGCTGGTGGCGCCCCCGAACTTCCCCTCTCCGCGCAGGGCCAGGGCCAGCCCGAAGTCGGTGACGCGGAGGGTCCCGTCGGGGGCCAGGAGGAGGTTTTCCGGCTTGATATCTCGGTGGACCAGTCCCGCCGCGTGGGCGTGGGCAAGGGCGAGCAGCGCCTGGCGCAGCATCTGGAGGACGAGATCCATTGGGAACGGTCCTTCTCGCTCCACCAGCTGGGCGAGGTTCGGGCCTCTCACGTATTCCATCGTGTACCAAAGCAATCCCGCCCGGCCGGCGATGTCGTAGATGTCCACGATGTTCGGATGGTGGAGGCGCGCCGCGAGTTGCGCCTCCCGCCGGAATCGCTCGACCACCGGCGCTTCCGCGGTCAGGTACGGGTGCAGCACCTTCAGCGCCACCTCGCGTTCGAGGTGGAGGTCGCGCACCCGATAGACCCGGCCAAAACCGCCCGCTCCCAGCGCCTCGAAGAGTTCATAGTCGTCGCCGAGCGCACGCCGCAGTCGCTTCTCCCAGTGTTCCGAGTCCTGAAACGGCGCGAGTTCGCCTGGTGACACCGCCGGGCTCTCGTACGTGCCCGCATCCGAGGCGAAGTCCTCCAGCATCTCGGCCGGGGTGAGGTAGCGATCATCGGGCGCTGGGCGGAGCGCGCGAAGCAGGATGCGGTCGAACGCCTTCGGGCACGTGGGGCGGAGGAGGGAAGGGCGCTCCACCTTGCTGGGGTCCGGCGGCGGTTCCCGTCCGGTGATCGCATAGTAGAGGATCGCCCCTGCGGTGAAGACATCGCTGGCGGGGTCGCCGCGTTCGCCGCCACGCACCTCCGGCGCCATGAACTCGGGTCCGATCGGCTCGTGCCCGGCGGGAATGGTGGAGAGCGTGTAGCTGCAATAGCGGAGGTCGGTCACGGTGCCGCGGCCCGTGGGGCCCAGCAGGAGCGAGGCGGGGACGATTCGCCGGACGATGATGCCGCGGCTGTGGGCGTGATCGAGCGCCGCGAGAATATCCCGTGCGAGCGCGTGGACGGTGGGAATTGGCCGCGGGCCACGCTGCACGGCGTCGAGGGCGCTTTCCCCCTCGATCCAGCTGCCGGTGCGGAAGGCGATGTCGCCAATGACGCCGGCGTCGTACACATGCCGGATGGCGGGGTGATCCAGTTGGGCCAACGCTTCGGCCTCGCTAAGAAACCAGCCGCGTACGACGCTGTCCGGATACATGTTGACCCGCAGGCTTACCCGCCGCTTGAGCGTGATGTCGTACGCTTGAAAGAGCACCCGCTCGCGCGAGGCGGCCACCATCCGGTCGAGGCGGTAGCGGTGCCCCAAGGCGGCTTGGGTGCGTTCCGTGTGGAGACCGGGGTCGGTCAGCGCCATGGGAGCGGGTGACGGGGGGTCAGTGGAGCGCTCGCCGTCGATCGACTTGAATCGTGTGGGCCCCGGGTTCCGCGCTGCACCAGGTGCGTCCGTGACCCGGGGAGCGATCGACGAAGAAGAGAGAGCAAGGCTCCGCGTGGCAGCGATGCACGCGCACCCCTGGGTCGGAGAGCGTCTGTGCCGCACTCCTCGCAATGGCCTCCAGGGCCGTCGCGGTGTGGAGCGGGGAGAAGGTCAGCTGCCAACTCCCCCCGACCCGTGTCAGCTGGTGGTGCCCCTCCGTCCGAAGGAGCACCCGGTTGATCTCATGCACGGCAGGGGCGGGGGGTTGGCGGCCTTCTGCAAGGGCGGCGGCGACCGTCAGGAGGCGGGCACGAAAGGCGATCACCTGATCGAACGGGAGGTCGTCGGCGTCGGAGGCGAGCTTCTCCGCCTTGGTCCAGCGGTGGTACGCGGCTGGGTCGGCCAATCCATCGGGGGGATCGACGTCACGACCGCGCGCGGTATTGATGAAGTCCACCCAGACTGCATCGCCGAGCAGGATGAATTCGGGATCTGACACACTTGCCTCCCGTCGGCTCAGAAGTCGCCGGCGACCTCGGCCCGGTTTCCACCGGCCCGCTTGGCCTTGTACATGGCGGCGTCGGCGGCAGCCATCAGGCTGCTCACGGTCGTCCCGTGCCCTGGCGAGGCCGCGACACCGATGCTGACGGTGACCGGCTGCCCCTGCCCGAGCGATGCGAGGGCCGAAAGCCCGGCCTGCACCCGACCCACCAGCACCATCGCCTCCCGGGGCGAGGTCATCGGGAGCATGAGGAAGAACTCGTCGCCCCCGAGGCGGCCGACCACATC
>SPDF01000030.1 GCA_004525055.1 Gemmatimonadales bacterium
CTGGCGCTGGCTGCGTAAGCTGAGCTAACGCTCGCTTGACGCTCCTCCGGTTCATTGAGCCCGCCCGGGGCGCGGTGGATCGGATCGAAAATCCGGGCTGGCTGAGCGCGGTCCTCCGACGTGCGAGGCGAGACTTCAGGAGGTGGTCCCCAAAGCGGCCGATTCCTTGCCGGGTTGGGGAGACGCAAGAAGAGGGATCTACGCACGTAGATGCGGTTCTGGAACCACACTCGGACCAGGGTTCGATTCCCTGCGCCTCCATCATCGGCCGCCAGGCACCGGGCATTCTCGTCCGGCGGCCGATGCCGTTCCCTAACAAATCCTTCATATACACTTCAGGTGACCCGCTGCATGTTCCATTTGCCTGTTCGCCGTTAGGCCTGATGCCGGTCTGGTAGACATTCCGGCCGGTTCTCGTATTTTTCGACTATTCCGGGGAGGCCGCAGGTGACCTTCCTCACGGGACACTCCCATCCGCAGGAGCTTCGAATGAACCGCAGCACGCACACCTGGCGACATTTCTACTCACTCCTTGTGGCCACGACACTCGTCGCGATGCCGCTTGCCGCCCAGCAGACGACCGGCAAGCCGGGATCGCCGAGCGCCACGACGACCATTGACGGGAAGCGACTCCCTGCGCCCGACCCCGCGTTTGGGGGTGTCATCAAAGATGGCGCCCTGCAATCGACGCCCTGGTGGGCGCCGCGCATTGTCCCGCCGGCCGGCGCGCCAAACGTGCTGCTGATCATTACCGATGACGCCGGATTCGGCGTGCCCAGCACCTTCGGCGGCGTGATCCCAACCCCGACCATGGACCGAATCGCGAACGAGGGCCTTCGCTACAACCGGATGTTCTCGACGGCGCTCTGCTCCCCGACGCGCGCGGCCCTCATCACCGGGCGCAACCACCACTCGGCCGGCTTCGGCGTCATCTCGGAGCAGTCCACCGGCTTCCCCGGCTACAACAGCATCATCGAAATGGACAAGGCGACGATCGGCCGGATGCTGGTCGACAACGGGTACTCCACGTCGTGGTTCGGCAAGGATCACAACGTGCCCGCCTTCCAGGCCAGCCAGGTCGGGCCCTTCGACCAGTGGCCGACCGGGATGGGCTTCGAGTACTTCTACGGGTTCATTGGGGGCGACGCCAACCAGTGGCAGCCGAACCTCTTCCGCAACACGACCCAGATTTATCCGTACACCGGCGCGGCGCCGGGCACCTGGAACCTGGTCACTGCCATGGCGGACGACGCCATCGACTGGATCAGCCGGATGCACCAGACCGATCCCAGCAAGCCGCTCTTCATCAAGTACGCACCCGGCGCCACCCACGCGCCACACCACCCGACCAAGGAATGGGTGGACAAGATTCAGGCGATGCACCTCTTCGACGGGGGCTACAATCAGTTGCGCGAGACTATCTTCGCCAACCAGAAGCGGCTCGGCGTGATCCCGCAGGACACGAAGCTCACGCCCTGGCCGAACGACGTCCTGAAGCCATGGGACCAGCTCACGCCCATGGAGCAGAAGCTCTTCATCCGCCAGGTCGAGGTGTTCGCCGCCTACGCGGCGTACAGCGACTATGAAATCGGCCGTGTTGTCCAGGCCTTCGAGGATATCGGCCGGCTCGACAACACGCTGATCATCTACATCAACGGCGACAATGGCACCAGCGCCGAGGGCGGACCGCTTGGCACGCCCAACGAGGTGGCGTTCTTCAACGGCGTCAACATGATGCCGGTCGAGACCCAGATGAAGTGGTATGATGTGTGGGGCACCGAGGAGACGTACAACCACATGTCCGCCGGCTGGTCGTGGGCCTTCGACACCCCCTTCGACTGGTTCAAGCAGAACGCCTCCCGGCTGGGCGGCATCAACCAGAACATGGTCGTCTCCTGGCCGGCGCGGATCAAGGACAAGGGCGGGCTGCGGCAGCAGCTCGTGCACGTCATCGATGTGGTGCCTACGGTGCTCGAGGCGGCTGGCCTCCACGCGCCGGAGACGGTGGACGGCATCACGCAGGCGCCGATCGAGGGCACCAGCTTCCTGTACACCTTTGATGCGGCCAACGCCAAGGTGACCACCCGCCACAACACGCAGTACTTCGAGATGATGGGGCAGTGGGCGCTCTACAAGGATGGCTGGTTCCTGAGCACCAAGGTGAATCGCGCGCCGTGGGAGGCCTTCGGCCCCGCGAACCCCGATCCGCTGAACAACCAGGTGTTTCAGCTCTACAACCTCGACAGCGATTTCTCGCAGACGAACGACATCGCGGCGAAGAATCCGCAGAAGGTCAAGGAGATGCGGGCGGCGTTCCTGCAGGAGGCGAAGAAGTATCAGGTCCTGCCGCTCGACGCGTCTGTGGCGGGCCGGATCGTGGCCCCCCGGCCGAACATCACCGCCGGGCGGACCGAATATGTCTACACCCATCGGATGGTCGGCCTGCCGCAGGGCGATTCGCCGCTCCTGCTGAACACCTCGTACACGGTCACTGCGGACATCACGGTGCCGAAGGGCGGCGCCGAGGGAATGCTCCTGACCTCGGGCGGACGGTTCGGCGGCTACGGATTCTACCTGCTGAAGGGAAAGCCGGTCTGGACCTGGAACATGATCGACCTGGAGCGCATCCAGTGGCAGGGCCCGGACGCGCTGGCGCCCGGCCAGCACACGGTCGAGTTTGAGTTCGTGTATGACGGCAAGGGCCCCGGCACGCTGGCCTTCAACAACTTCACCGGCGTGGGGCAGGGCGGAACCGGCACGCTGAAGGTGGACGGCAAGGTCGTCGCCACCAAGAAGATGGCCAAGACGATGCCGATGATCCTCCAGTGGGACGAAAGCTTTGACATTGGCTCGGACACGGAAACCGGCGTCTATGACACCGACTATACCCCGCCGTTCACCTTCACCGGCACGCTGCACAAGCTGACGCTGAAGCTGGACCGGCCGCAGCTGTCGCCCGCCGACATCCAGAAGCTGCAGGAGGCCATGGCTGCCGCGGGGGACAACAAGTAGCGAGAAGTTCTCCCGAAGCGCGCAGAACGAGACCGGGGACCCCAGGGCAATTGCCCTGGGGTCCCCGGTTTCTTGCGTTCGCTGCCCTGCTGCCCCGCCTAGATATGCCCCTCCAGATCAATCTTCTTGATCTTCTCCTCCTGCTCCTTCCGGAACTCCACCAGCTTCTTCGCCAAGGCCTTGTCGTTCAGGGCGAGCATCGACACGGCGAAGAGCGCCGCGTTGTGGGCGCCGGCGTCGCCGATGGCGAAGGTCGCCACCGGGATGCCCGCGGGCATCTGGACGGTGGAGAGGAGCGAGTCCATGCCTTTCAGGTGCTGGCTCGGCATGGGAACGCCCAGGACGGGCAGCGTCGTGCCGGCCGCCATGACGCCGGCCAGGTGCGCCGCCATTCCTGCCGCGGCGATGATGCAGGCCAGGCCGCGGTCCTTCGCGGTCGTGGCGTACTCGTGGGCCAGGGCGGGGGAGCGGTGCGCCGAGATGACTCGGCTCTCACAGGGGATGCCGAAATGCGCTAGCCGGTTGGCCGCATGGAGCATCACCGGCCAGTCTGAAGCGCTGCCCATCACGATACCTACCAGGGGAGTTGTCATTATACCGTCGCTCGTGTGCGGTCCATGGTGCCGCGCTTGGCCAGCGCCGCCTGCGCGGCGGCAAGCCGGGCGATTGGCACGCGGAAGGGGGAACAACTGACGTAGTTCATGCCGAGATCATCGCAGAAGGCGATGGCGGCTGGCTCGCCGCCGTGCTCGCCGCAGATGCCGAGTTTGAGGTCCTGCCGGGTACGGCGCCCAAGGTCGCACGCCATCGCCACCAGCTTGCCGACACCGGCCTGATCCAGTACCTGGAAGGGGTCGTCGGGGATGATGCCGTGCTCGAGATAGTAGGGCAGGAAACTTCCGGCGTCGTCGCGCGAGAGTCCCCACGTCATCTGGGTCAGGTCGTTGGTGCCGAAGCTGAAGAACTGTGCCTCGCTGGCAATCTCGTCGGCCGTCAGCGCCGCCCGCGGCACCTCGATCATCGTCCCGAGCAGGTAGGGGACGGTCAGCTGGCGTTCCCGGAACACTTCCTCCGCCACCTGACGCACGACAAGCGCCTGCCTCCGATACTCTACCACTGTGGAGGTCAGCGGCAGCATGACTTCGGGCTGGACCCGGCCCTTTCGTGCCGCCACGGTGCACGCGGCTTCGAAGATGGCTCGCGCTTGCATCGCGGTGATTTCCGGATGGATGATGCCGAGCCGGCATCCCCGGAGCCCGAGCATCGGATTCTGCTCACTGAGGCCGTCCACAATGTGTTGCAACTCCTTCGGGTCCCGGCCCATCTCCTTCGCCAGGTGGGCGACCTCGTCCTTGTCATGCGGCAGGAACTCGTGCAGCGGAGGGTCGAGCAGCCGGATCGTGACCGGGTAGCCTTCCATCGCTCGGAAGATCCCCTCGAAGTCACCCCGTTGCATTGGCAGGAGACGCGCCAGCGCCTTCTTGCGGCCCTCATCGTCGGAGGCGACGATCATCTCCCGCATGGCGGAGAGGCGGTCGCCCTCGAAGAACATATGCTCGGTCCGGCAGAGCCCGATCCCTTCGGCGCCGAAGTCGCGGCCCTTGTGTGCGTCTGCCGGTGTGTCGGCGTTGACGCGGATACGCAGGGTCCGCACCTTGTCGGCCCAGGCCAGGATCTTGTGGAAGTTTTCCGAGAGCTCCGGCGTCACCAGCGCCGCGCGGCCGGCCAGGACCCGTCCGGTGGCGCCGTCGAGGGTGATCCACTCCCCCTCGCCAATCCGTCGGCCGTCCACCGAGAAGTGACCCGCATCCTCGTCGATGTCGAGCTCCTGCGCTCCGGCCACGCATGGCTTGCCCATGCCCCGCGCCACCACCGCCGCGTGAGAGGTCATGCCACCGCGCGCCGTGAGGATGGCCTTCGCTTCCACCATTCCGTGGAAATCCTCGGGGCTCGTTTCGCGCCGGACCAGGATGACGGATTCGTCCTTCTTGCCGAGCTCCTCGGCCCGGTCCGCTGTAAAGACCACGGCCCCCGACGCCGCGCCGGGCGAGGCGGGCAGTCCGGTGGTGAGGAGGTCCAGTTTCGCCTTGGGGTCGATGGTCGGGTGCAGGAGCTGGTCGAGGTCCATGGGAGGGATGCGGGCGACCGCCTCCTCTTCCGTGATCAGCCCTTCCTCGACCATCTCGCAGGCGATGCGGACGGAGGCGTGGCCGGTCCGTTGGGCGCGCCGCGTCTGCAGCATGTAGAGCTTGCCATTCTCGATGGTGAACTCGAGGTCCTGCACGTCGCGGAAGTGCCGTTCCAGGGTCCGCGCGACCCGCTCCAGTTCGCCGAACGCTTTCGGGAGGGTCTCACGAAGCTTCTCGATTGGTTCGGGGTCGCGCGACCCGCTGACGACGTCCTCACCCTGGGCGTTGAGCAGGTATTCCCCATACAGCACGGCCGCGCCGGTCGAAGGATCGCGCGTGAACGCCACGCCTGTGCCGGAGCCTTCGCCGAGATTGCCATACACCATCGCCACGATGTTGACCGCGGTGCCCATCGAGTCGGGAATGTCGTGCAGTCGCCGATAGTCGATGGCTCGCTTGGTGTGCCAGCTCTCGAAGACCGCCTCGATGGCGCCCCAAAGCTGGTCCAGCGGCCGGTCCGGAAACGGTTTGCCAGTGGCGGCGGTGATATGTGCCTTGAACTCCTGGACGAGCGCCTTCAATTCGGACGCAGGGAGGTCGATGTCGCGCTCGACGCCCGCGTTCTGCTTGCGTCGCGCCAGCATCTCCTCGAAGGGAGCCTTGGGAAGGTCATAGACCACGCCGCCATACATCTGTACGAACCGTCGGTAGGAGTCCCAGGCGAAGCCATGATTATTGCTCTTCTTTGCCAGCCCCTCGACCGTTTCGTCGTTGAGGCCGAGGTTGAGGATCGTTTCCATCATTCCGGGCATGGACACGGCCGCCCCTGAACGCACCGAGACCAGGAGCGGATCGTCGGCGCCCCCGAAGTTCCTGCCGGTGGCCGCCTCGAGCCGCTGCAGTGCCGACTCGACTTGTTGGAGCAACCGTGGCGGAAACTGGCGGGACTCCAGGTACGCGATGCAGATGGAGCTGGCGATCGTAAAGCCTGGAGGCACCGGGATGCCGATGTTGGTCATCTCAGCCAGGCCGGCGCCCTTGCCGCCGAGGAGGTCCTTCATCGCCGACGTGCCATCGGCGCGGCCCTGGCCGAAGAAGTAGACGAGGGGTTGGGTTATTCCACCGGTCATGCCCGACTCGCGGTTAGAGGAGACGCGTGCTGGATCTTGACGACCGTGTCCGGGACGTCGGTCGGATAGTCGCCGGAGAAACAGGCGTGACAGAAGGGGCCACCGCCCGCCGCCCCCACCATGCCCTCGAGGCTGAGATAGCCGAGGGTGTCCACGCCGAGATATTCACGGATCTCCTCCATCGAATGGGTGGAGGCAATCAGCTCTTCTCGGGTGGGGGTATCGATGCCGTAGTGGCAGGGGCCGGTGATCGGAGGTGAGGCCAGCCGGAGATGCACCTCACGGGCGCCGGCGGCGCGGATCATCTGGACCAGCCCACGGCTCGTGGTGCCGCGGACAATGCTATCATCGACGACGACCACCCTCTTGCCCTCGATGATGCCGCGCACCGGATTGAACTTGATCTTGACCTTGGCCACCCGGTGTGACTGGGTCGGCTGGATGAATGTCCGCCCGATATAGTGGTTGCGGATGAGGCCATGCTCGAGCTTGATGCCGGAGGCCTCGCTGTATCCGAGGGCCATGGCGTTGCTGCTGTCGGGCACGGAGAAGACAACGTCGGCTCCCGGGGCAGGGTGTTCCAGCGCGAGCCGCCGTCCGGCCTCACGGCGGACGCGGTCCACCGACATCCCGAAGATGTCGCTGTCGGGCCGGGCAAAGTAGATCAGCTCGAAGACGCAGCGGCTGATCGGCTTGGCCCGAAGGGGCTGGAGCTCTTCGATCACCCCGTCGACGATGCGCACGAATTCGCCTGGCTTCAGTTCCCGCAGGAAGGTGGCGCCGACCAGGTCCAGGGCACAGGTCTCGCTGGCAACCACGACGCCGTTGCCGAGGCGGCCGAGTACCAGTGGACGGAAGCCACGAGGGTCGATGACCGCGTACAGCGTGCGCCCGACGCCGATGACGAGGCTGTAGGCGCCCTCGACCCGCTCGAGCGCCGAGCGGATCTGGAACTCAGGATCCGGCGCTTCCGACCGGGCGATGAGGTGGACCAGCACCTCGGTGTCGCTCGAGGAGGTGAAAATCGACCCACGTTCGACGAGGACCTTTCTGACCGCTGCGGCGTTGGTCAGATTGCCGTTGTGCGCCACGGCCAGAGACCCGTCGCGGTAGTTCACCAGGCAGGGCTGCGCGTTGGCCAGGACGGTACTGCCGGTCGTTGAATACCGGGTGTGCCCGATCGCCACGTCGCCCGTGAGTTTCTGCAGGTCGGCCTCGGCGAACGTTTCCGAGACGAGGCCCATCCCCACCTTCACATGCGACTTGCCGTCCGGTGTAATCGACACGATGCCGGCGCTCTCCTGGCCGCGGTGCTGCAGGGCGTACAGCCCGAGGTAGGCCACGCGGGCCGCGTCGGGAACACAGGACACTCCCATGATTCCGCACATGGACTAGGCCTCCGCTCGGTCGCTGACGACCTCGCGCATTCGGCGCGGGATCGCGTCATCGTACACAGAACGGAGCCGGTCGATCGGCCACCGGTGGACACTGTCAGGCAACACGATCTGGAGGTCACCGCCGGGCTCCTGGACCTCTCCGGCCAGGTATCCCTGCAGACCATGACGGGTCAGCAGCGCCCGGAGCCCCGGCAACGCGGCGGGCGCGACACTGAGCACCACCCGCCCGTGGTCTTCACCGTAGAGCGCCTGCACGGCGTGGAGCGCGGGAGCGTAGCTGCGGAGGTCGACGATGGCGCCGAATCCCCGATCGGCGTACGGACCACCGATGGCCGCCTCAGCCAGCGCCACCGCAAGCCCACCCTCGGAGCAGTCGTGGGCCGATCGCACGAGCCGTGCAGCGGCCACGGCCACGAGGAACTGCTGCAGCCGAGCCTCATGGTCCAGGTCCACGGTCGGCCCGGCACCACCGAAAAAGTCGCACAGTTCGGCCCAGTAGGCCGAGCCGCCGAGTGCGCCCTCGCTGCCGCCGACGATGACGATGCGGTCGCCGATGGCGCGGAAATGACTGGGGACGCGATCTTCGGCGCGGCGCAACAGCCCGACCATGCCGATGGTCGGTGTCGGGTCCACCGCGCCCGTTGGACTCTCATTGTAGAACGAGACGTTGCCGCCGGTGACCGGTGTCCCGAAGGCTCGGCAGGCATCCGAGATGCCGCGGCAGGCCTCGATGAACTGGAAGAACACCTCGGGCTTTTCGGGATTGCCGAAATTGAGGCAGTCGGTGACGCCCAGCGGTTCGGCGCCGGTGCATGCCACGTTGCGCGCGGCCTCCGCGACGGTTGCCTTGCCCCCCTCATAGGGGTCCAACGCCACCAGCCGATTGTTGCAGTCGACGCTCACCGCCAGGGCAAACGGTTCCGTTCCGACCCGGAAGACGCCTGCGTCTCCGCCAGGGCCGAGCATGGTCGAGGCCTGCACCGTCGAGTCGTACTGCTCGTAGACCCATCGCTTGCTGGCAATGGACGGCGTGTCGAGCAGCGCCTCGAGTGCCTCGTCTACGCCGGCGCGGGGAGGCTGGGTGGGCTTGGCCTTGCGGCGTGCGGCGGCGGCGGGGGCCTCCCGTGCCTCCGGCGTGTAGATCGGGCAGTCGTCCACCAGCGGCTGGCCGGGAATCTCGACGACCGTCAGGCCGTCGTGCTTGACGCGGAAGAGGCCGTCGTCGGTGACACGACCGATATCGGTGGCCTCCAGTTCCCACTTTCGGCATACGGCCTGAATGGCGGCCACCTGGTGGGGCTCCGCGACGACGAGCATCCGTTCCTGGGATTCCGAGAGCAGGATTTCGTACGGTGTCATCCCTGGCTCACGGGTCGGTACGAGGCCGGTGTCGAGCTCGACGCCGACGCCGCCCCGCGCCGCCATTTCGGCGCTGGAGCTGGTCAATCCTGCGGCGCCCATGTCCTGGATTGCCACGATGAGTTTCGAGGTGATCAACTCAAGGCTCGCCTCGAGGAGGAGTTTCTCGGTGAAGGGGTCGCCGACCTGCACCTGTGGCCGCCGCGCTTCACTCTTCTCGGAGAGTTCCTCTGAGGCGAAGCTCGCCCCGTGAATGCCGTCGCGCCCGGTCTTGGCGCCGACGTTGAGCAACACGTTACCGACGCCATGCGCCCGTGCCGTGGCCAGGTCCGCTTCCCGCAGGATGCCGACGCACATGGCGTTGACGAGCGGATTGCCGGAGTAGCCTGGTGCGAAACCGACCTCACCACCCAGGGTGGGTACCCCAATGCAGTTGCCGTAGTCGCCCACGCCGCGGACCACGCCGGCGAAGAGATAGCGATTCCGCGGCTCGGTGAGCGGCCCGAACCGAAGGCTGTTCAGTACCGCCACGGGGCGTGCGCCCATGGTGAACACGTCCCGGAGAATGCCACCCACGCCGGTCGCGGCGCCCTGGTACGGTTCCACCGCCGATGGGTGATTGTGGGACTCGATCTTGAAGGCCACCGCCCAGCCATTCGGCAGTCGCAGCACACCGGCGTTCTCGCCCGGCCCCTGGATGACCTGGGGCCCCGTGGTCGGGAACCGCTTCAGCACCGGCTTGGAGTGCTTGTAGGAGCAGTGTTCCGACCAGAGCGCGGAGAAGACTCCGAGCTCGGTCAGCGTCGGCTTCCGGCCGAGCATCGCCACGATGCGATCCCATTCGAAGGCGGTGAGGTTGTGTTCCCGCACGACCTCCATGGTCACCGGTCGCTCCCCAGGGAAGGAGGCGGCATGGGTGACCGGTACGGCTGTGGTCATTTCGACTCCGAGCGGGGGGCCCGCAGGACTCTGGACAGGTCCCGGACGACACGCCCCAGCAGCGTCGGGTCATCGTTGGCCACGACGGCGGCGATCTCGTCGGCGTCGAGGAAGATGCCCTGGCAGTGAACGCAGCGGTCTACGGTCACGCCATGAAACTGCTCGTGCACGAGGTCGTGCCCGTCCTTCGGGCACTTCATGAGGTGCAGCAGCCGGTTCGCTTCCTCGGCGGCGGCTTTGGCCCGCTCCCGCTGTGCCTTGAGCAACTCCGCCTCTTCCTTGGCGAAGTACTCGTCTTCACTCTTGCTCGGCTTCTGTGGGGTCATTGCGTCAGGACTCCGTCAGGGGGTGGATCTGGTGGCCCGGCCGGGGAGCCACTCTGCGATGGACTGGAAGAATCCGGCGCCGACGTCACTCCCGGTCAGGGGATCGGCGTAGCGCTCGGGATGGGGCATGAAGCCGACCACGGTGCCGGCGGCGTTGGACACTCCCGCGATGTCCGCCACCGACCCGTTGGGATTCTCTCCCCGGATGTACCGCAGGACCACGCGGCCCTCGGCCTCCAGCATGCGCAGGGTGTCGTCATCTGCCACATAACAGCCGTCACCGTGGGCAACGGGAATCCGGATCTCGGTCCCTCGAGCATATGCGGTGGTGCAGAAGGTGTCGGTCCGCTCGACGCGGACCCACACCGGCCGCGACACGAACGTCAGTCGGTCGTTTCTCACCAGGGCCCCGGGGAGGAGGCGCGCCTCGCAGAGGATCTGGAAGCCGTTGCAGATGCCGAGGACCGCCCCGCCTTCGGCGGCGTGCCGCTGCACCGCCTGCATCACGGGGCTGAACCGCGCGATGGCGCCGGACCGGAGGTAATCGCCGTAGCTGAACCCGCCGGGGAGGATCACGACGTCGGCCTGCTGCAGGTCGGTATCGCGATGCCATACAAACCGTGCCTCGGCACCGGCATTGGCCACCGCGTGATAGGCATCCCAGTCACAATTGCTGCCGGGGAACCGCACGACTGCGACGCGCAGCATCAGGCCTCCACCGCCAGGCTGAAGTCTTCCGTCACCGGATTCGCCAGCAGCTTTTCGCACATCTGGCGGGC
>SPDF01000126.1 GCA_004525055.1 Gemmatimonadales bacterium
CTTCGTCACGAATCGGCTGCAACAGTCCGAACTCTTCGAATACGCTGGCCAGGCGCTGAACATGCCGGAGGACGATAGCGACCAATACGCCTGCACCGCGCAGGCGTACATGCAGCAGCAGGCTGCGTTTGGCGCCTCCGTCCTCCAGATGCTCGGCGCCTCCGAAGTCGAGATGAATGCGTACATCTACGACGCCGTCGTGTTCCTCGTGCTGCACGAGGTGGGGCACACCATGGGTCTGAATCACAACATGAAGGCCAGCCAGTTGCTGAGCCCCGCCCAGTTGCAGGATTCCGCGCTGGTGGCGGCTCTGGGCGTGTCGGGGTCAGTCATGGACTATCACGCCGCCAACGTGCCGCCCCCGGGCGGAAAGCGGGCCCCGGTGTTCGATACGCGAACGGGTTCCTATGACGACTGGGCCATCGAGTTCGCCTACCGTCCGGCCCTGGCCGACCCGACCGCCGAGGCCGCCCGCATGACCGCGTTGCTGAATCGTTCGACCGAACCGCAACTTGCCTTCGGCAATGATGCCGATGACATGCGGTCGCCGGCGCGAGGCATCGACCCGCGGGTCATGGTGGGCGACCTCAGCAACGACGCACTCACCTGGGCCGAGGGTCGGATGATCCTCTCCGACACCTTGCTCAAGGGGTTGGATGCGCGGTACCCGAAGCCGGGCGAGGACTATGCAACGCTGCGGGTCGCGTATCTCCGGACCACTGGGGAAAAGATGAACGCGGCCGTGGTCGCGTCCCGCTACGTGGGGGGTGTGTACGTCAGCCGCGGTGTGGATGGGCAGCCGGACGCTGGCAGGCCGTTCACGCCGGTGTCGCTCGCCGAGCAGAAGCGCGCTATGAATCTGTTGCGCACCCGCTTCTTTGCTCCGGATGCCTGGAATGCCTCACCCGCGCTCCTCGCCGAGCTTCAGCAGCCGCGCCGCGGGTTCAGCGGACCGGGCAACCCGCCACTCCACGCCCGCGTACTTACGGCGCAGCGGGGAGTCCTGGCGTTCATGCTCGCTCCGCAGGTCCAGGCGCGCCTGACTGATTCCCGCTTGTATGGGAATGAGTACTCCGCGGCGCAGATGATGTCGGATTTGACCGACGCCGTCTTTGCCGCGGATGCCCGCGGCAACGTCAACACTTTCCGGCAGAACCTGCAACTGGAGTACGTCAACCTGGTCGCCGGGATGATCAAGGGGCCGACGGCCAAGACTTACGATCACGTGTCAAAGTCAGCCGCCGTGGCCAGCTTGAAGAAGGTCCAGGCCCAGGTGGCGACGCCGACCGGGAACGCCGAGACGCGGGCGCACCGCCAGCACCTGTCGCTGGTGGTGAGCCAGGCGCTCGACCCGAAGTCCTGAGTTAGGGGACGTACCGCAGGCCGATTCCAGCCTGCCAGGCCCAGAGGGTCGTTCGTACGAACCCGTCGGGTAGCTCATCAGTATTCATTGGGGAGGCGGACACTGTGCCGCCTCCGGAGGCGAGGAGGCTCCACTGAGTGCTGAGGGGCGCGTTCAGAACGAGGGCGGCCGCGCCGGCGAAGCGGCTCCGGCTGGCCTCACCCGTAGGTTTCCAGATGGAGAGCGCCGGTCCCGCGGAGAGAGCGAGGCCGGCGCCTTCCGTTCCCACGGGGAGCAATGGCACCGTCAGGAGCGCAGCCACCTGCCACCGAGTGAACGTGAACTCCTGATCCGCAATACTGACTGAAGGGCCAATGACGCGGAGATGCGTGCCCAGGTAGGACACCCCAAGCCCCACGTGGAAGTGACTGACCCGGTGCTCGATCAGGAGACCGAAGCTCGGCGTTGGTTGCAGGTCGTACTTCGGTTCCGAAGCGGTCGTATCGCTGACGACACTCGAGAACCATGTCTGGTTAGCCGTGGCCGTAAACCTCCAACTTTGGCTCTGGGCTGGTAGGCTCTTCGAGCCCGCCAGTATCCCGACAAGAAGGGAGCCAAGTACCATCGGCCACCGCGCGCCACGTGCCATACCTCCTCCTTCGGTGGGGCGGGGGAGTTTCCTCCCCCGCCATCAGTAGTCACTGCATCACGAGATTCAACCAGCCGTTGACCTTCGAGGCCCCTTCCATCACAGCCCAATGTCCGATCGAACTGGTCCGACCCACCACCGAGTCGGATATGGCGATGCCGATGATGTCATCGTTGGTCTTGATGAGGTTCGCAACTGCCGTGATCAATTTGGCGCCGCTCTTGGCTGCAGTAATGATACGCGTCGTGCCGTTAATCGTGATGATCTTGATGTCCTTGAGGCCAGTGTAGGAGTTGTATGCCTCTTGGGCGGCACTCAGGGCGTCTCCCCATCGATCCTGGTTCGTCTTGATCTCGCAGGCCGTGTCATCGTCCTCCAGCGCCAGGATCATGTAGGACTGTCCCGGGTAGGCCTGCTCCAGCGCATCCATCTGCGCCTGGGTGAACACCTTGGCCGTGCCGCTCCAATTTGTCGAGTTCATGTCCCAGAAGTACCCGTCCGGCGCATGCTCTCCCACGCACTGGAAGGAGACCATGGTGGTGGTGTCTCCGGGGCTCGCCGGTCCCAATACATGCAGCTCAAACTCGGGTTTTCCTTTCAACCAGCCCTCAAACGTGTCCACGAATTGGGCGCGGGTCAGGTAGAGGGACTGGTTCGGTGGGCTTCCTGTCGGCCCCCCGGACCCGCCGCCGCTGCTCCCGCCGCCGCCCTGTCCATTCCCATCTCCGCCGCAGTCATCCACCGAGCAGATCGCGTCCCGTGGCCCCGGCAGGCGGTCGAAGTCGGTCTCCTGGGGCACCAAGGCCAGCACCGGGGTAGAGGGCGGCGTCCGAGGATCAAGGAGAATCCGCTGGCCTTGAGGATTGAACGCAACCGGCACATCGCCGTCCGTGAGCGCGGTCGCCACCAGGAGGTCGGGCCCGCCGTCCCAGCGCTGCAGGTGGCCGGGCACCGGGAAATAGAGCTCCGACGCGATCCCGGTCGAGGCGTCCTGCAGGATGGCTGCCTGCGGTTGACCGTCGGCGCTCGCCATCGCGGAGGCCACCCGCCGATTGTCCCGATCCAGGAGCCGCTGGAACTGCAGCTTATTCTCGACGATGGGGGACCCCTGGAGTTGGGTGTAGAGGTATTCCCGGAGGGCCGGGTCGCCGAGGGCGAGCGCCAACCGCTTAGCCTGGCGCTCCAGTCGCTGAGCCTCAGGGGAGCTGTTCGGTTCGGGGGTGATTGCGCCGGGGCCTGAGACAGCCCCGGGGCTGTCTCCCGGCGCGGATGGTTCGTGGTCGGCGCAACCAACCGCCGTTGCCAGCAGCAGGAGCGCTGCCAGCCTGAGTCTGGCGTTCATGAGACCTCCTTGGGGATGGATGACGGCGCGCCCAAGGTAGGTCTGGAGCTGTGTCGGATCGGGATCGCGAAACTGCGGACAGGCGCCGGTTTGTCCGACGCGAGCACGGCGCAGAAAACGAGTCGTTGATGAAGGCGTCTTCATGCCGCGTTGCAGATGTCTTTATTCTCCCTGTGCAATGTTTGCCATCGTAGTCGACCCCAGCGCATTCCATCTGACCCCGTTCCGCAAGTTCATTCGCCCACGGATCCCGTGAGAGTATCGCCGTTGGAGGCCTCATGCAGCTTGTGTGCACTCGCGCGACTTTTACCTCCCGGACCAGCCTCATTGCCGGGTTGCAGGGAACCGCCTCCGCCGCTCGCCAGCCCCGCCGCGGTCATCCATGACACCAGTCGATCGAAGGACGTTTCTCAAGGGGGTGGGTATCGCCTCCGTTGCTTCGGTCACCTCGACTGCCGCGTTTGCCTCCGCAGCGGCGCCCGGAGTCGTGCTGCCGGCGAACGCCCCGACCTGGAAGCGCACCCCATGCCGGCTCTGCGGGGTGGGGTGTGGGCTGCTCGTCGGGATCGAGGGTGGACGTGCGGTGGCTGTGAAGGGCGATCCCGACTCGCCAGTGAGCAAGGGTTTGGCGTGTGTCAAAGGCTATAACTCCGTCCAGGCCCTGTACGGGCGCGACCGCATCCGGCAGGCCATGGTCCGGCGCGATGGGAAGTTGGTGCCAGCGCCCATGCATGAGGCGTACGATCTGGTGGCGCAACAGATCAAGGAGACCATCCGGCTGCACGGCAAGGACAGTGTGGCGATGTACGGCTCGGCACAGTGGACCATCGCTGACTCCTACGTTGCGTCCAAGTTGTTCAAGGGCGGCCTGGGGACGAACAATCTCGACACCAGCGCGCGCCTGTACGCCGGCAGCGCCAGCGCGGGGCTCAGGAGCAGCTTCGGCCTCGACGGCGCCCTCGGATGCTACGAGGACATGGACCACGCTGACACCTTCGTGCTGTGGGACATCAACCTCGCGGAGACAGACCCGGTCCTCTTCTCGCGGATGCTGGCGCGCAGGCGCGCCAATCCAGCCGTGCGCATTGTTACCGTGTCCACTCGAACGGCCCGCACCGAGTACGCGGCTGATCAGGCCCTGCTCTGCGCGCCCCATTCCACCCTGGCGATCGCCAATGCCATCTGCGGGGAACTCGTGGCCCGGGAGTGGGTCAACCGCGATTTCCTCGACCGCCATGTGGCCTTCAAGCGCGGCAAGACGGACATCGGGAATGGGGCTGCGGACGGAGGCCTGATCCTTGAAAACCCCATCAATGCCACGTGGTCCGAATACGTGGCGTTCCTCACCGACTTCACTCCCGACCAGGTGCAGGCGGTCTCCGGCCTCTCGGTCGCCAACATCCGGTGGCTGGCCTCGCTCTACGGCGACCCGATGCGGCGCGTGATGTCCGTCTGGGGCCGCAGCGTGAACCAGGACGTGCGTGGCACCTGGACCAACAACGCGCTCTACAACATCCATCTGCTGGTGGGGAAGCTCGCCGCGCCCGGCAATGGTGCCTTTGCCATCACGGGGCAGCCCAGTAATGGGGGCGCTCCGCATGATGCCGGCACGCTGACAGGCACTCTGCCTCGCGGGAGGGTGGAAGACGAGGCGGACCGCCGCCGTGCCGCCGAGATCTGGGGGGTCCCTGTCGAGCGACTCGATCCCACGCCGAGTGCGCCGCTACTCTCGATGTTTCGGCAGCTCGAGCGAGGGGACATCCGGTTCCTCTGGATCCAGGCCACCGATCCGATGATGAGCCTCCCCAATCTGGATCGCTACCGTCGGGCGGCTGCCCGCACCGGTGCCTTTGTCGTCGTCTCCGAGGCCTACGCCACGCCGACGACGGATGTAGCCGACGTCGTCCTCCCGGCGGCGATGTGGTTCGAGCGGGAGGGGATCTTCATCAACGTGGAGCGGCGGGCCCAGTACTTCCAGCAGATGGTCGTGCCACCCGGCGACGCCACGAGTGACGCCTGGCAGATGATCGAGGTCGCTCGCCGCCTGGACCTCGCGTCGCTCTTTCCCTATGAACCGCGCAGCCACCTCGATGTGGTCTGGGACGAGTACAGCCGCTTTCACACCGACTCCGCCAGTTCCCTGCCGCCTCTCGCCGAGTTGCGCGCGCAGGCCGGCCTCCAGTGGCCCTATGTCGATGGTCACGAGACGCGTTGGCGGTACAGCGCCGAGCATGATCCCGCCGCCGATTCTGCGCACGGCGCGTTCGACTTCTATGGCCATGATGACCATCGCGCCTGGATTTGGCTTCGGCCCCAGGAGCCCGCCGCCGAGGTCCCTGATCGCACCTACCCCTTCTGGCTCACGA
>SPDF01000271.1 GCA_004525055.1 Gemmatimonadales bacterium
CGTCATGGCAAACTCGCGCCCGAGCATCAGCAGGCACACCCAGAGAGGAATACTCCCCCAGACCGGGATGTCATAGAGGTCGTGCCGCGTGCGGCTGATCCAGTAGATCGGGATCAGGCTGGCGAGGAGCAGGAGCTTGTCGGCGAGGGGATCGAGCAGCTTGCCGAGATCGGTGATCTGGTTCCGGGTGCGGGCGAGATATCCGTCGAGCACATCGGTGAGTGCCACGGTGACGAAGACGAGGAAGGCGATGAACTTCGGCCAGTACCCCTCGATGAAGGGGAGGAGGGCCACCACCGGAGTCATCGAGATCCGGATGAGTGTGATGACATTGGGCAGGTTCCACATCTGCCCGGCCCCCTAGCCGAGGGTCTTGAGCACGAGCTTGCTGACCGCCTTCAGGGTGTCGAACACCCCTTCGCCATTGACCGCCACCGCCTCGAAGTAGGTGGCGCGTTCGATCCACTCACCATCCTGGGTCCGCCCGATGAGGAACTCGCCTTCGTGATAGTGATCTGCCATCGGACGCTGGCGCGCGGCCTCTTCGACCGGCCAGCCGGGGTTCAGGGCCGCCTGCAGGTCCGCGACGGAGGCGCCGTTCGGCAGGTCGCGCTTGTTGTACTGGATGATGAAGGGAATGCGCGTGAGGTCGTAGCCGTGCTCGGCCATGTTGTCGTACAGGTTCTGCATCGCCTCGATATTCGCTTCCATGCGCTCGATCTGGCTGTCGGCCACGAACACCACGCCGTCCACACCCTTGAGGATGAGCTTCCGCGAGGCGTTGTAGTACACCTGGCCCGGCACGGTATAGAGGTGAAACCGGGTCTTGAAGCCGCGGATGGTACCGAGATCGACGGGGAGGAAGTCGAAGAAGAGGGTGCGCTCCGTCTCCGTGGCCAGGGAAATCATTTTCCCCTTGGCGCCGGGCGCGACCTTGTTATACACGTGCTCCAGGTTGGTCGTCTTGCCCCCGAGGCCGGGGCCATAGTAGACCAGCTTGCAGTTGATTTCACGGGACGCGTAGTTGATCATCGACATGCGGTCGTGCCTTCTATTCGCCGAAGAGTTTATCGATTTCGTCCTCGGCATCGCCGAGGAAGTCCTGCTCGACCCGCGGCGCCACGCCGCCGTCCCGCGCGAACATTTCTGTGAAGACTTGCGACAGGTCTCCCACCGTCCCGCGGACCCGCAACTTGACCAGGCCGAGCGTCGTGCGGGTGTCGAACAACACTACGAGAATGACCCGCCGCGCGATGTCGGCGAGGTACATCGAGGCGTGCTCTCCCTGGTGAAACAGGCTCCCGAACTCCGGCTCCCCGATGAGCCGGGCCAGCTGGTCGTTGGCGCTGAAGTCGGCGGCCGCCAGCGAGGCGAACGTGGTCGGGTCGAACTCGGGGGGCTCTCCCGCCGTCGCCACCATCTGGCCGGTGCGATCGACCAGCAGGGCGGTCCGCGCGTTCGATTCGCGCAGGAAGGCCGTCAGCATGACCACGATCTTGTCGTGATCAGCCTCTGCGAGTGACCAACTGGACGCACCGGACATGCAGGGTTCCTATCCGAGGGAGACTTCGAGCCGCCGCAGCAGCACGCCGGCGCGCCGGCGAAGGCCGGGGTCCGGTTCCCACACCAGGTACTCGCGCAGCACCCGCGCCGCTTCCGCCGAGCGCTCCCCCGCCAGATACGCGAGGGCGTCGGCCCTCTGGCTCTCGACGGGGCTGAAGAGATCGGCCCGATGCCGATCGAGCCGGCGCTGCGCCATTTGCCAGCCAACCGCCAGTCCGGTCAGCGCCCCGCCGAAGAGCAGCAGCCCGCGTGCACTCATCCCACGATGTCCTGGCGAGCGAGGAGCGCGTGCGCCAGGGTGACACCGTCGACGTACTCGAGGTCGCCCCCCATCGGGAGGCCGCGGGCCAGGCGGGTGACCCGCAACCCTTCGCCCGCCAGCACCTGGTGGAGGTAGGTCGCGGTGACCTCACCCTCCATCGAGGGGTTGGTGGCGAGGATCACCTCGCGCACGCCCCCGCCCCGCACCCGTTCGAGGAGGCTGTCGATCCGCAGCGACTCCGGCCCGATCCCGTCGAGCGGAGAGAGCCGGCCACCCAGGACGTGATAGCGACCGCGAAACTCCGTCGAGCGCTCCACCGCCTGCACCGACGCCGCCTCCTCAACCACGCAGATCAGGCCGGCGTCACGACGGGCATCGCGACAGAACTCGCATCGTTCTTCCTCCGCCACGTAGCCACACTCGGCGCAGGCACGCACGGTGGTTGCGACGGTGTCGAGTGCGCGCGCGAGGCGGGAGGATTCCTCCGGCCCCTGCTGCAGGAGGTGAAAGGTCAGCCGCTGCGCCGTCTTCCGCCCGATCCCGGGGAGACGCGCCAGCTCGGTGACCAGCGCCTCGATGGCCCGCACCGACTAGAGTCCGAGCCCAGCAGGACCGGGTTGGACTTTGCGCATTTCCGTCTGCGCCATCTCGGCGGCCTGTCGCTGCGCCTCGGCGACGGCACTCATCACCAGGTCAGCGAGCAGTTCGGCATCGCGGCCGTCGAAGGCCTCGGGATCGATGGCGATCCCACGGAGTCGGCCCTGTCCGTCGACGGTCGCGCGCACCAGGCCGGCACCCGCGCTCGCCTCGACGGTGCGGCCGGCCAGTTCGACTTGAAGTTGCTGCAGCCGGCCCTGTACCTGCTGGCCCAGCTGAAAGAGTTGCTGAAGATCTGCCATTCCACACCTAAGTCGCTGTCAGAGTGCAAAGTACGGGTGCCCACACCGGGGGGCAACCCGGGTGGCGACACCCGGGAGTCACCCGGGTTCCTACTCCAGGACCTCCAGGTCCAGGACGGTGGCCGCCACGTCGAGTGACGGGTCCTTCTTGCGGACCTTGGTGAGCCGCTCCATGCGCACCGCTTCCTCGGTCAAACGTTCCGGTCGCGCGGCGCTGACGGGGGGCGCGATGTCCACGCGTGCAGGCGTGCCCGCAATCGCAGAGATGATCGCGTCGACCGCGCCGGACTGCCGGTCGAGCGCCTCGCGATACATCGGGTTCTCCTCGGTGAGTTCCAGCCGCACCACATTGCCCTCGATGCTCACCGGGGTGCAGACGGACAGCGCCGCGCCGAGGAAGCTGCCCAGCTCACGGCCACGTGAGACGACGGATTCCCACGCGGTGATGAGTGCGTCGAGGTCGAGGCCGGTGGCCGCCGCCGCTTCGCGGCGCGGCGGCGGGCCCGGCGCGGCTTTCGAC
>SPDF01000048.1 GCA_004525055.1 Gemmatimonadales bacterium
CACCATGGCGAGTTCGATGCCAGGTAACCCGGCAACCGCGGGGACAGCGCCGTCGCCCAGCCAGATCGGACTTTGGATCCAGTAGTACCGGTCCACCAATCCCTCCCGAAGCAACGCACCCGCCAACCGTCCTCCGCCCTCGACCAGAATGGAGGTGATGCCTTCTCGGCGAAGCTCCGCCAGGCCATGGGACAGCCCGTGGCTGCGAACCAGCGTGGCGCCAGTGTCCCCGATCGCGTCCGCCCGCTCGCTGGAGAGCAAGGGTCCCACCACGACACACGTCGGCAGTTCCCGCGCCGTCCGCAGCAACTCAAGCGTCGTTGGCAGGTTGCCGGTCTGGTCGAACACGACCCGGAGCGGTACCGCCCGTGGCTCGACGACGCCGCGGACCGTCAGCGACGGGTCATCTGCGCGGGCCGTCGCACCACCGACGCCAATCGCGTCCATCCCCGCCCGGAGCCAGTGCACGTAGTCGCGCGCGGCCTCGCCGGAGATCCACCGCGAGCGACCGACCTGATCGGCGATGCGCCCATCGAGGGACGTTGCGAGCTTCAGCGCCACCCACGGACGCTCGGTGTTGCGCCAGCGAGCCAGGAAGATCGCGTTCTGGGCCGCGGCCGCCGCCCGCTCGACTCCGCCCTCCACCGCCAGGCCCGCCGCCCGCATCGCCTCCGCCCCACCGCCGGCCTCGGGATGAGGATCCTCCAGGGCGTAGACAATCCGCGCGATACCGGCCGCCACGATCGCTTCGGTGCACGGCGGTTGCTGGCCATGATGGGTACAGGGCTCCAGCGAAACAACGAGCGTTCCGCCCCGCGCGCGTTCGCCCGCCGCATCGATGGCCGCGCGCTCCGCATGCGGGCCGCCGAACTCAGCGTGCCATCCCTCGCCCACGACCTCGCCAGCCGGATCGAGCAGCACCGCACCGACCAGCGGGTTGGGATGGACCCGTCCCCAGCCGCGCCAGGCGAGCTCGATCGCGCGTGGCATCCAGGCGGCGGCGGTCACCTCAGCGATGCGCCCCGCTCATGGGGTGAACCGCACGCTGCGCCCGCCCGACTCGATGTGCCCCATGACCCAGGTCTTCACGCCGTCCGCCGTCGCCGCCGCTTCCACCGCTGGGACCGCGTCCCGGGGCAGCACCGCGATGAGGCCCACGCCGAGGTTGAATACATCGCGCATCTCATCGGTGGAGACCTTTCCGGCCTTCTGCATCAAACGGAACAGCGCCGGCCATTCCCAGCTCCCAGTCTCCACCACCGCCTCGCATCCTTCCGGAAGCACCCGGACCAGATTGCCGGGGATGCCACCGCCGGTGATGTGCGCCAGCGCGTGCATCCGGTTGAATACCGGGGTGACCGCCCGGGCATAGCTACGGTGCACCGCGAGGAAGGCGTCGGCGACGGATTGCCCAAGGCCGGGCCACTCATCGGTGAGTTCAAGCCCGAGGTCCTCGGCGACAATCTTGCGCGCGAGGGTGTACCCATTGGTATGCAGGCCGGTGGAGGCGTAGCCGAGCAGGACATCGCCCGGAACGATCGCGTCGCCATGCAGTGCCGCATCCTCCTCAACCACTCCGATGATCGTGCCGGCCAGGTCGAAGTGCCCGTGAGCATACAGCCCCGGCATCTGGGCCGTCTCGCCGCCCGCGAGGTCCATCCCGTGCGCCCGACACCCGCGAGCCACGCCCTCGACGATATCCGCGAGCATCTCGATACCGAGTCCCGCGCCGGCGATGTAATCCATGAACGCCAACGGCCGCGCGCCGTGGACCAGGATGTCATTGACGCTGTGATTGACCAGGCACTCGCCGACGGTGTCGAAGCGCCCCGCCTGCTGGGCCACGAGGACCTTGGTGCCGACCCCGTCGGTGCTCATGACCAAGGTCGGGCTCCGCATCCCTGGAGGGATGCGCACCATGCCGCCGAACGCGCCGACCCGCCCGGCGGTCAGCGGTGTCCGTGTGCCGGCCACCAGGCGGCCGATCCGCTCCTTCGCGGACTCCGCGTCCGCCAGGTCCACCCCCGCCGCCGCGTACTGGCGCGGCTTGTCGGACTGCGTCATGGGACCCGCTCCGCCTGTGCCACGTGCGTGAGGTCGTGAAAGGCCCGGACCCGCTTCTCAATATCCACGGTCGTCACGCCATCGAACCCCTTGATGCCAAATTGGGAGACCGCAAAGGACCCCATGGCCGCCCCGTAGATCATGGCGCGCCGCAAGTGGTCGCTATCCGTGGCGCCGGCCCTGGCCAGATACCCCATGAACCCACCGGCAAAGGCATCGCCGGCGCCGGTCGGATCGAAGACTTCCTCCAGCGGATACGCCGGGGCGTAGAAGGTCCGGCCGGGTTCGATGAGCAGCGCACCGAACTCCCCCTGTTTGATGACCACACGCTTCGGGCCATGGGCGAGGATCCACCGCCCTGCCCGGTGGATATTCCAGTCACCGGAGAGCTCGCGCGCCTCGCCATCGTTGACCATCAGAATATCGACCCGCTTCAGGAGCTTCATCAGTTCCGGCTTGGCGCTCTGGATCCAGTAATTCATGGTGTCACAGACCACGAGGCTCGGCGATGTCACCTGATCGAGGACGCCGTTCTGGAGGGCCGGGTCGATGTTTCCGAGAAAGACAAGCTTCGCCGCGCGAAGGGCCGCCGGAATCTTGGGCTGAAAGGACGCGAACACCCCGAGTCGGGTCTCCAGCGTCTCCCGGCTCTGCAGGTCGTAGGAGTACTTCCCCTTCCAGCGGAAACTCTCGCCTTTCGCGCGTTCGACGCCGCTCCAATCGATGCCGCGCGGTGCCAGGCGATCGAGCTCGGCCACCGGATAGTCGTCGCCGACTACCCCGACGACATGCACCGGATGCATGAGTGATCCCGCCACGCTGAAATACACGGCGGACCCGCCCAGCGCGTCGGCGGTCTCGCCGAACGGGGTGTGAATGGAGTCGAGTGCCACACTGCCAACAACCATCAGGGTCATCGATTCATATCCGGTCGGGGGCCGTCAGGCCGAGGAGGGTAAGGCCGTTGGCCAGGACAATGCGCGTGGCGCGCGCGAGCGCCAGGCGAGCGCGTTCCACCGCGGGCGGTTCGCCCAGAACGCGGCACTTGTGATACCACCCGTGGGTCAGCCGGGCCAGCTCTTCGAGATAGCCGGTCAGCCGATGCGGCTCCAGTTCGCGCGCTGCCCGCGCGGTAATCTCGGGAAAGGCGGTCAGCTTCTTGAGCAACTCGCGATCCTCGGGAGCGGGCAGCGCGTCGAGCTGGACATCCGCGCTCACGGTATCGGGATCGATCTCCGCCACGCGAAAGATGCCGCTCATGCGGGCGTGCGCCATCTGCACGTAGAAGACCGGGTTCTCGTCGCTCTGCGTGGTGGCCAGGTCGAGGTCGAAGTTGAGCGGCGAGTCGGCGCGCCGCATCAGGAAGAAGTACCTGGCGGCGTCCGGCCCCGTCTCGTCGATCAGGTCCCGCAAGGTGATGAACTCCCCTGAGCGCTTCGACATCTTCACCTCTTCGCCCCCACGCAGCACTTTCACCAACTGTACGATCGAGACGTGAAAGAACTCGTCGGGATATCCCAGCGCGCGCATGGCGGCCCTGACCCGGGGGATGTAGCCGTGGTGATCCGCGCCCCAGACGTCGATGGCTCGATCAAAGCCGCGATCGTGTTTGTCAACATGGTAGGCGATGTCCGGGAGGAAGTAGGTGTAGGTCCCATCGCTCTTGCGCAGCACCCGGTCCTGGTCGTCGCCGAAGTCGGTGGTCCGCAGCCAGAGCGCGCCGTCGCGCTCGAAGGTAAGGCCGCGTGCGTGCAGGAGCGCGAGCGTCTTGCCAATCGCCCCCCGATCATAAATCGCCTGCTCGGAAGAGATCAGGTCGAATCGTACCCCAAAGCTCGCCAGGTCCTGGTCCTGCGTCTCCCGCTGAGCCTGGACCGCGAGCACCCGGCAACGCCGCACCCCTTCCTCCTCGGGAAGGTCGGCGAAGGCACGTCCCTCCCGCTCGAGGAGCCGGGCAGCGTCGCCACGAAGGTACTCCCCGTGGTATCCACCCTCGGGAATCTCGGCAGAACGACCCACGGCCTCCTGCACTCGCGCCCACAGACTCTGCGCGAGGCGGTCGATCTGAACCCCGGCATCATTGAGGTAGAACTCGCGCGTGACCTGGTGCCCGCTCCATTCCAGCAAGGAGGCGATGGCGTCACCCAAGGCCCCGCCCCGTCCATGCCCCACATGCAACGGCCCCGTGGGATTGACGGACACGAACTCGACGTTGACGCGGATGCCCGAGCCGTAGTCGTGCGCGCCGTACCGATCGCCCGCCCCGATGATCGCGCGGAGCGATGCCGCCAGTTCATCCGTCGCCAACCAGAAATTGATAAAGCCGGGGCCGGCGATCGCGGTCTTGTCGACGAGACCGGGGGGCAATTCGAGGGACTCCAGGATCTTGGCAGCCACGGCGCGGGGTGAGGTCTTCTGCACCCGTGCCAGCACCATGGCGAGGTTCGTGGCCATGTCCCCGTGGCCCGTGTCCTTCGACCGTTCCAGTACGAATTCCACGTCCGGCGCGCCCAGTTTCTCCGCCGCCCGGCCCAGCGCCTCCCGAAGGACGTCGGTCACTCTGCCGCCTTCTTGGAACCGCCACTGGATTTCGGCGTCGATTCCTTCGTTGTCTTCGATTCCGCCTTGGCGTTCTTCGCCGGAGCGTCGGACCCGCTGGCGTCCGACTTCGCGGCGACAGACCCGGAGCTCTCCCCGGTCTCGGCCTTGCGCGCCCCCTTGCCGTCCTTGCCGTAATCAGTGATGTAGAACCCACTGCCCTTGAAGACCAGGCCGGCCCCACCGGAGATCTGGCGAGCCGCCGGCTTGCCACAGGTCGGGCACTTGACCCGTGGCGTTTCGGACATCTTGTGGATCTTCTCGAAATTATGTCCTGCAGTGCACTGATAGTCGTACGTCGGCATGCCGCCCCATCCGGTCTAAGTAAAGCCAGCCGATAAACTTAGCCTCTCAGGGAGCAGGGTTCAAGGAAGGTTCACCGGCCCGGACGATACGTCCCCCAGGCATCCCGCAGAACGTCGCTGATTTCGCCCAGCGTCGCCCGACTTCGCACCGCCTCCAGAATCTTCGGCATGATCGCGTCGGTGCCCTCGGCAGCCCCCCGGACGGCTGCAAGGGCGGACTCGGTGCGGCCGGCGTCGCGTCCGGTCCGCACCGCGGCCAGCCGGAGCCGCTGTCGGGCCGCCAGCTCCGCAAAATCAGGCATCGCAATGACCGGTGACGGTTCGTCATCGGTGAAGCGATTGACCCCCACGACGACCTGCGCACCTGCCTCCTGCCGCTGCTGCGCTTCCCAGGCGCTCTTCGCGATCGCCTCTTGAAAGTGCCCCCGGGATACCGCCTCCGCTGCCCCGCCGAGCGCATCCACTTCTTCGATGAGGGCCAGCGCCTCCGCTTCGATACGGTCGGTGAGCGCCTCCACGAAGTAACTCCCACCCAACGGATCTATCGTGTCCGCGACGCCGCTTTCGTACCCGAGAATCTGCTGAGTACGCAACGCCAGCGTGGCAGCCTCGGCGGTCGGGAGCGCCAGCGCCTCATCAAATCCGTTGGTATGCAGGGACTGGGTGCCACCGAGCACCGCGGAGAGTGCCTGAACGGTGACGCGGACGACGTTGTTGAGCGGCTGCTGGGCCTGCAGGGTGACGCCACCCGTCTGGGTGTGGAACCGGAGGCGCGCGGTCTTGTCGTCCGCGCCGAACCGCGACTGTACCAGGCGTGCCCAAAGCCGCCGCGCCGCGCGGAACTTGGCCGCCTCCTCGAAGAGGTTGTTGTGGGCGGCGAAGAAGAACGACAGCCGCGGGCCGAAGCTGTTGACTGGCAGGCCGGCCGCCACTCCGACGCGCACGTATTCGAGGGCGTTGGCGAGAGTGAATCCGACTTCCTGCGCGGCGGTGGCGCCCGCCTCGCGCATGTGATACCCGCTGATCGAGATCGGGTTGATGTTCATCCCGTTCGCAGAAACGTACCGGAAGATGTCCCCGATCAGGCGAAGGGAGGGTGCCGGCGGAAAGATGTAGGTGCCGCGGGCGATGTACTCCTTGAGGATGTCGTTCTGGATGGTGCCGCTCAGCGCGCCCGGTGAGACCCCCTGCTCCTCGCCGACGACGACGTACATCGCCAGGAGGATGGCCGCGGTGGCGTTGATCGTCATCGAGGTGGAGACCTGGTCAAGCGGAATACCCCGAAACAGCAACGCCAGGTCGTCCACGGTATCGATGGCCACGCCGACCCGGCCGACCTCTCCCTCCGCCAGCGGGTGATCCGAATCGAGACCCATCTGGGTCGGAAGGTCGAATGCCGTCGACAGCCCCGACTGCCCGGCCGCCAGCAGGTGGTGGAACCGCAGGTTGGTCTCTTCCGCGGTACCGAAACCGGCGTACTGACGCATCGTCCAGAGCCGCTCGGTGTACATGGTAGGGTACGGGCCGCGCGTGAACGGAAAGCGGCCCGGCGCGCCGAGGTCGCGCGCGGGGTCACCGGCCCAGTCCCCGGGGCCGTACAGCGACTTCGGCGCCGAATCCGTCATGGGGCGTTGGTCCCGAATTCCAGCATGGTTCGGGCAACAAACTCGACATCGGCCTTCGAGCCGATGGCGAGCGGCACCCGCTGATGCAATGACTCAGGTTGCAGGTCGAGGATGCGGCGAACGCCATCGGTGGCCGCTCCCCCCGCCTGCTCGACCAGGAACGCCATCGGACTGCACTCGTAGAGCAGGCGCAACTTGCCATTGGGATTCTTCGCGTCGGCCGGATAGAGGAAAATCCCTCCGTTGATCAGGTTGCGATGAAAGTCAGCGACGAACGCCCCGATGTACCGGCTGTTCTTCCCCTCCATCCGCTCCGGAGTGTCGCCATGAAACCCGCGCACCGCCATCTGGCTCCCGCGGTTCCAGCGCGCGTAGTTGGATTCGTTCACGCTGTAGTACTTGCCAACCTCCGGTGTCATGATGTCGGGATGTGACAGCAGGAACTCGCCGATGGTCGGATCGAGGGTAAAACCGTGCACCCCCTGCCCCGTGGTGTACACCAGCATGGTGCTCGATCCGTAGAGCACGTACCCTGCCGCGACCTGCCTGTGCCCCGGCTGCAGCACGTCTTCCATCGTGCCCCGACCCTCCATCGAGACGCGTCGATAGACGCTGAAAATCGTCCCGACGGAGGCGTTCGAGTCGATGTTGGACGAGCCGTCCAGCGGATCGAACAGCACGACATATTTTCCGGCGGGATACTCAGGGGGAATCGGGATCGGCGCGTCATCCTCCTCCGAGGCCATGACACAGACCCGACCAGTGTGATTCAGGGCGTTCTTCAGGATTTCGTTGGCGAAGACGTCGAGCTTCTGCTGCTCCTCGCCCTGGACGTTGACGTTCCCAATCGCCCCGAGAATGTTCACCAGCCCGGCCCGCCGCGTGGCGGCGGCGATGAGCTTCGCGCCGAGCGCGATGTCATAGAGCAGGTGCGACAGCTCGCCGGTGGCCTCGGGATACTTGTGTTCCTGGTCGAGGATAAACCGTTCGATGGTCGTGACCGCCGTGCTTCCGATCATGGCTCACTCACTGTGTGCGTGACCACTCCCCGGCGAGAGTGGATAGTCATGGCCCGGCCGTCCGTCCGAACCTCGATAGTACCGTCCTGATCCGTGCGAAAAATCTCAACCTTCGCGGCGCTCAGGCGCGCCATGGCTTCTGGCGCCGGATGGCCGTATCGATTGCCATCCCCGACGCTGATGATGGCCGAAGTCGGCCGCAGCTCCGCCAGCCACCGCGCCCCCGTCGCCCCGCGACTCCCATGGTGTCCCACCTTGAGGAGGTCCGCCCGGCCGACGCGCCCCGCGAGCACTGCCTCCACGGGAAGGCCGGCGTCACCGGCCAGCACCGCACGGAAGTTCCGGTACTCGACTGACAGCACGAGCGAGTTCTCGTTGAGATCCTGCCCCCACCCATCCCAAGTCGTGTCCGGGTGGAGCACGCGAAACTCGACGCTGTCGAGCATAAAGCCGTCCCCACGGCGCGCCCGCATCCACGGGGCATTGAGCTCCTCGACTTGCGCCAGGAACCCTGAGTAGAGCGGCTCCGCGGTGGCAATGGCGGGGTCGATGACCTCCAGCACAGCCATCCGATCCAGGATCGAGGGGAAGCCCCCCAGATGATCGGCGTGCGCGTGGGACAGGACCATCGCGTCCAGCCGGCGCACCCCGTGCCGCCGCAGGTATGGCACCACGACGCTCCGGCCGGCGTCGGACGAGCGCCCCAGCGGGCCTCCGTCGATCAGGATCCAGTGCCCTCCTGGCGTCCGGATCGCCGCGGCGTCCCCCTGCCCCACATCGAGAAAATGTAACGCCAGTTCCGACCCCTCGTCAGGTCGAACGCGGAGATCGGAGAGGCTCACGACGATGAGCCATCCCCAGACCACCGCCGCCGACGTCCAGCCCAGCCTTCGGAGAGCCTCAACCGTGGTCGTCCGGCGGAGCGTCAAAAGGAGGGCCAGGAGGACGGCGGCCGATGGAATTGCAGCCACGGGTGCGGCTGGCATCACCAAGTGCCCAGCGGGGAGGGCACTACCCCACCGGGCGATCTCCTGCAGAAGCCCCAGCCCCACCCCGGCCCCAGCGGCGAGCGGCGCTGCCAGCTGCGGCACGGCTGCCCCCACCGCCAGGCTGGCCACCACGGCCGGCACG
>SPDF01000331.1 GCA_004525055.1 Gemmatimonadales bacterium
GCCGTGGGGCCGCGGGGCCGTCCGCCACATCGAGGATCGAGGATATCGTCCACAGGCTGGGCGCCCCCTCGCCCGCCGTGGAGGCGGACCACAAAGTCTCGGCACCAGATTTTCAGTCTGGGTTCACGCGCGAGGAATACCTGCGAGCCGTCGAGCGGGTCCGGCAGTACATCCTGGCCGGCGACATTTTTCAGGCCAATCTCTCCCAGCGTTTCGAGGTGCCGTGGGCTGGGGAGCCGTTCGACTTCTACCGACGCCTCGCCGCGGCCAACCCAGCACCGTTCTCCGCATTCTTCCAGGGAGAGGGGTTTGCGGTGGCGAGCGCCTCGCCGGAGCGCTTCCTGAGTGTGGACCCCACGGGCCATGTCGAGACCCGACCCATCAAGGGGACGCGGCCGCGCGGCGACACACCCGACGAGGACCGCCGGCTGGCCGAGGAACTCGTGGCCAGCGCCAAGGACCGCGCCGAGAATGTGATGATCGTGGACTTGCTGCGGAACGACCTGTCGAAGGTGTGTGAACCAGGATCGGTGGAGGTACCAGCGCTCTGCGCATTGGAGAGTCATCCGACGGTGCATCATCTGGAATCGGTGGTGACGGGGCAACTGGAACCGGGGCGCACCGCCGCCGGGCTCCTGCGCGCCGCCTTTCCCGGTGGCTCGATCACCGGCGCGCCAAAGCTCCGGGCCATGGAAATCCTGACCCAACTCGAACCGGTGGCGCGCGGGGTGTACTGCGGTACCATCGGCTGGCTCGGCCTGAGCGGCGCCATGGATACCAGCATCGCCATTCGCACCGTGACCATTCAGCACGGCAGAGCCTATTTCCATGCGGGCGGTGGGATCGTGGCGGATTCCGACCCCGCTCTCGAGCACCAGGAGACGCTGGACAAGGCCGCCGGCATCCGTCACGCGTTCGAGTCAGCTTCGTGATACTCCTCCTCGACAACTACGACTCCTTCGTCTGGAACCTCGCGCGGTACGTCCGCGAACTGGGCCGCGAGCCGGTGGTCCACCGCAACGACGCGATCACGCTCGAGGGCATTGCCGCGCTGTCCCCATCCCACATCATCATCTCACCCGGCCCCTGCACTCCCAGCGAGGCCGGGATCTCCGTGGAAACCGTCCGATGCTTCGGCTCAACGGTGCCGATCCTCGGAGTCTGCCTGGGCCATCAGGCCATTGGCGCCGCCTACGGCGCGCGCGTGGTCCGTGCCCGACGCCCGATGCACGGCAAGACCTCGGACATTTCCCATGATGGCACCGGCCTCTTTACCGGGCTCCCCAAACCGTTCAAGGCGACGCGCTATCACTCGCTCGTGCTAGAGCCGGCCTCGCTTCCGCCAGCACTAGAAATCACCGCGACCGCGGAGGACGGGGAGATCATGGCGATCCGGCATCGCACGCATCCGGTGGTCGGCACGCAGTTTCACCCTGAGTCGGTGCTCACCGAGGGGGGGCACCAGCTGGTGGGGCGGTTTCTGGATGGAGGTTGGTAACGGGAATGGACCGACGGGTCAGTCGCCGAGGCTGATGCCGATGTCGCGGGCCGTCTGGATGGTGTCGGAATCGAGAGGGACGTGCTTGGTCCGACCGACGACCTCGGCCAGCGGGACGGTGGAGATGGTGGGCGGGGTATAGGCCACCATGGTGCCGTACGTGCCGCCCGCGATGGCGCGGACCGCCGCCGTACCGAATCGAAGCGCCAGGTGTCGATCAAAGGTGGTGGGGCTCCCACCACGCTGCAGGTGCCCGAGCACCAGCGTGCGAGTCTCCTTCCCGGTTCGTTCCGCGATCGATGCCGCGACCCGACCCCCGATTCCACCAAGCCGGTCTACCGTCCCGACCGCACGACGCTCCACGAGCGAGGCATCGCCCCCCTTCGGCCGTGCCCCTTCCGCCACTACCACGATGCTGTAGTGCCGGCCCGTGGCCTCGCGGTGCCGAATGGCGTCACAGACCCGCTCGATATCAAACGGAATTTCCGGCAACAGAATCACGTCGGCCGACGCCGACACACCGCTGTGCAACGCGATCCACCCAGCGTCGCGCCCCATCAACTCCACCACCATGACCCGGTCGTGACTCTCCGCGGTAGTGTGGAGCTTGTCGATCGCCTCGGTTGCGGTGGTCACCGCCGTGTCGAACCCGAACGAGACGAGCGTCCCCACCACGTCGTTGTCAATCGTCTTGGGTACGCCGACGACCGGAAGCCCCTGCGTCCAGAGATCATGCGCAATCTTCAGGCTACCATCGCCGCCGATTGAGACAAGCGCGTCGAAACCGCTGGCCCGAAACGCAGCGATGAGGTCCCCCGATCGATCCACCTCCGCCGCGGTGCCGTCAGGCTGTGGGGTCGCCCACCGGAAAGGATTGCCACGGTTGGTGCTACCGAGGATCGTGCCGCCGAGATGGGTGATCCCGCGGACGGCTGCGGTGTTGAGCGTCATGATGCCGTCGTTGCCGAGCAAGCCGCCGAAGCCGCGCCGGATGCCGTAGCACTGCCAACCCCGCTGGTGTGCGGCCAGGACCACGGCCCGGATGACCGCATTGAGGCCCGGCGCGTCGCCGCCGCCGGTGGAGATGGCAATGCGCACGCGAGTCAGCCCTGCGCC
>SPDF01000323.1 GCA_004525055.1 Gemmatimonadales bacterium
CGACGCTCGCGTGGCAGGTCGTCGCTGCAGCTGCGCACGGTGAACATCCGGCGGATCAGCGCGAGCGACCGTCGCATCAAGGTCACATCGGTGTACGGCCCGAAGTACCGCGCGCCCGGAATGTCCAACCGCCGGGTCACGAGCACGCGGGGAAAGGGGTCCTTGACCGTGACGGCGATCGAGGGATAACTCTTGTCGTCCTTGAGCCGGACGTTGAACCGGGGTTGGTAGGTCTTGATGAGGTTGTTCTCGAGGAGCAGTGACTGCACCTCGTCGGGAACGACGATCGTCTCCACATCCGCGATATACTTGACCAGCAGACGGGACTTGGGGTTTTCCGCGTGGTCGCCGAGAAAGTAGCTGCGCACCCGACCGCGTAACCGTTTTGCCTTGCCGACGTAGATGACGGCTCCCGCCGCGTCCTTCCAGAGATAGACGCCGGGTCCATCGGGCAGGGTGTCGAGCTTGCGCGCGAGCGGGACAGACGGCGTGAGCGGGTGGGTCATCGCCGCACCAGCAGGTCGCGCGCCTCCTGTACGCCGAAGAAGCGGGCGGCCAGGAGGTAGGTCACCCCATACCCGCCGAGGACGACCACCGCCAGTGGCACGGGGTGCCAGGCCGGCAGATACCTGAGTGCGACCCATCCGATGCCCGCCCCGGCGGCAGCGGCCGCCCAGAGGCGGGGAAGCAGCCCTACCGGCAGACCGGTGGCACCGACACGGACCTGCAGACCCCGTCGAAGCAGGTAGAACTCGATCCATCCCGCCAGGCCCGCCGAGGCCGTCAGGCCCGCCGCGCCCCACTCCGGCCCGATGACGAGAAGCCCGGGCAGCCGGAGCGCGGCAAACCATCCCAGCGCACCGGTGAGGACGACCCGGACAACTGCGAAGCGCAGCGGCGTGCGCGTGTCACGCAGCGCATAGAATGCGGAGGCGTAGAGGCGCCCCATGGTCGACGCGAGCAATCCGACGGCGGAGCCGGCGAGAATGCCCCAGACGTACAGGGAGTCCTGTCGGCCGAATTCACCGGTCTGATAGAGCGCGCTCACGATGACATGGCCGAGGGCCAGGAACGCCATCGCCGACGGGACGACGAGAAAGGCCACGCGCCGCAAGCCGGCGTTCAGGCGCGTCTGGAGATAGGCGCTGACCTCCTCCGTGGTGCCCCGGGCGCTGGACATGGCGGGCAACTCGGCGGCGGAAATGGCCATCCCGAAGAGACTCACCGGCAACAGGTAGATCGTCTGCGCGTATCCGATGGCCGCCACGGCGCCGGTCGGAAGCAACGTGGCGAGCAGTGAATCGATGAACGCGCTCACCTGCACGACGCCGCGCCCCACGAACGCCGGCACGAAGTTGCTGAGGACCGTGCGCACATGCGCGGTCGTGGTGGTCAGGCGGAGCCGGAGGCCAGGCGCCAGTCGTCGCACGGTGGGCCACTGCACCAGCACTTGCAGCAGACTCCCGGCGACGCTGGCCCACGCCGCGGCGACCGCGAGGTCGGCCATGCTCCGGCGCGGTCCGAGCACGAGCAACGTGCCAATGATGGCGAGATTCCACGCGACCGGCGCGGCGTAGCTGAGGAAGAATTTGCGGTGACTGTTCAGGATGCCGAGACACCACGCCGACACGACCAGCAGCCCCGCGCCCGGAAAGAAGATGCGGACGAGGCGAATGGTCAGTTCGCGTTTCTCCCCGGCAAACCCCGGTGCGATGACCGTGACCAGCAGGGGCGCCGCGAGGATCCCGAGGACCACGATGCCCGAGACGACGACGGCGAGCAGCGCGCCGACGGCCCCCGCGACGCGGTTGGCCTCTTCGCGGTCCTTGTCGGCGACCAGGCCGGCATACACGGGAATGAACGACGCCGACAGGGCGCCTTCGCCGAAGAGGTTCTGGAGAAGATTGGGGATGCGGAACGCCGCCGTGAAGGCGTCCGCCACGCTGGAGTTACCGAGGAAGTGCGCCAGCGCGCGCTGCCGCACCAGCCCGAGGATTCGACTCAGGAAGATTCCCGCGGCTACCATCGACGCGGGTCGGCGGAACATCGTGATGTTCAGGGGGAACGGCGCGGCGGCAGGGCGCGCCGCGCCGGAGCGTCCTCGATCAACCGCTGCATGAAAGCGTTCTCGTCTTTCAGCCCCTCGACCGCCCGGGTGAGGTCATCGATTTCACTTTCGAGGAGTTCCACGCGCTTGGCCAGATCCGCCACCGGAGGTGGCGCGATCTCCGGCCCGTCGACCCGGCGTGCGAGTGCACGCCCGAAGGGAGAATCGAGCACAATGCTCAGAATCGGGAGCATCAGCGCCACCAGCAGGACCAGCCCAATGAGCATAACCATGTAACGATCTTACGAGGGAGGCGCCCCGCCTTCAAGGGCGGAGCCATACCAGCCGACTATCTCATCGAGCAGGGCGGACAGAATACCGGGTCCATACCGGGCGAGATAGGGGGCCACCGTCACCACCCGCTCCTGCGGTCGGCCGCCTGGCTGGACCGCAGTTCTCGCTCGCCCAATCTGGGCGGTCTCGGTGTCGTGCCGGCGCTTGAGATGCTGGACCAGCTTCTTCTCGGCCTTCCCTGCCCCCTGAAGGGCCCGAGCCTTCAGGCCCAGGATGGGCCGAAGCAGGGTGGGATCCACCTCGGTCGCGACCGACTCGAGCACCCCGTATTCGGACTCGATGCCGTCGCGCAGCGCGGTCAGCGACGCCATCGCCTGTGGGGGA
>SPDF01000398.1 GCA_004525055.1 Gemmatimonadales bacterium
AGCGTCCCAGCGAGGTCGAGTTCGGCGGGGCCGTACTGCTGGTCGTTCAACCGGGGGCCGAGGAGCAGCACGGCGAGCCGTTCGGCGCCCGCGTCGAGCGTCACCACGAGTTCGGTCGTCGGGGGTGCCAGTGCTGCGGCCGCGATCTCCCGGCCACCGATGGCGCCTGCGCCGGCCGGCAAGACTGTGTCGAGCAGCGTGCGGGCGATGGGCCCGGGCCGGATGCGGTCGTCCAGCGACCGAAAGATCCGAGGCTCGTAGGCGTTGTTGTCCGGCCGTAGCAGGCACGCCCACCGAGTGAAGAAGACCTCCGCCACGAAGTCGAGAATCAGCTGTTCGGTTTCCGCGGATGAATGGACCGAACTGAGGAGGCGGGCAACCTGACGGAGGGCACGGAGCTGAAAGGTGGCGTCGTCAAGCGACGCTTGGCGCTCCATCAGCACGCTGCGCAACTCGACCACGACCGAGAGGCCGTGTGCCAGTGGCAGGGCCACGACACGGAGTCGCTCCACGAGCTCCGGTCCGGCGCTGATGACCACCTCGGTATCGCCGCTCCGGATCTTGGCCACGGCCACGGCCGACTCGAAGGCGCCTGCGGGGCCGATGCGCGGCACCGCCCCGTGGGGCGTTGAGATGTCGAACCAGATGTCGGTGGAGTTGAACCGACCGACCAGGGCGTCTCGGCAGCGCTCGAACAGCTCCGCATCGTTCCGGGAGAGTCGGCACGCTGCCGCGAATGCGCTGGGGAGGGTACCGAGCCCAGAAGCAGGGGCGGATTGATCCATGGACAATTATACCGGGAGAGTGGGTACGCCGCCATCGCCGACGGGTGGCCCGTGCGTCGTCCCTCAGGGCTCGAGCTGGAGGAGGACGGCGAGCTCCCGGGTCATGGCGTTCAATTCCTCTAGCATGGCGCGGTTGTGCCATTCCCGGCGCGCGTCGAGGTGATCGGCGATAGCGCCGAACCACCAGAGGGTATCTGCCGGCGAGGCGTCGGCGTCAGCGTGCAGATACTCCGTGCCCAACCGGCGCACGACCCGGATAGCCGCGCCGCAATTGTGCAGCTCGTCGGCGGCGCAAATGTCCAACCCGCGTGGCTCCGCATCCGCGATCTGGAGCAGGAACTCCCGCTTGCAGGTGCGCCAGGCGCGCAGTCGCCCCCGGGCGTCGCGGCGTGGTTCGAGGACCTCACAGGCCGTGGCCAGGACGACCGGCCCGAATTTCTCCAGGACCTTGGCCTCCAACTCCTTCCGTTCGGCCGGGGCGGCCTCTTCGAGAACGCGGTGGAGAATGCCCGCGACAACGGTCAGGTCCTCACAGCCATAGCGGGCGAGGATGATGGCGATATTGGCGGGGTGGGCCAGGTACGCCATGGTTCGTTCCGGCCCTTGGACGGTGCCGTAGTGCTTGGCAGCGAAGGCCAGCGCATGGTTAATACGATCAGAGTATCCGTGCATAGGACCCGGGGGGTGGGGGTCAGGGAAGCCCGATGAGCTTGTGCATCTGGAGGCTCAAGCGCCAGGACGGGTGCGCCAGGCAGTACGCAGCCGCACCCGCAGTGTATTCCTGGAGCCGGGGCCCGTCCATCGGCTGGAGATAGCGATGCGTGAACTCCAGGTCGTCAAAGGCATCGGGCAGTGCGCTCGGCTGCGGATAAACCAGCTTCAACTCATCGCCACGTCGGAGCAGCAGGGCCGCCCCGGCCTTCGGGCTGACGCAGACCCAGTCCAGGCCAGCCGGGGCCGGTTGCGTGCCATTGGTTTCGACCGCCACCTCGAATCCCGCCGCGTGCAACGCGTCCACTGCCCCGCGGTCGAGCTGCAACAGCGGTTCTCCACCCGTGCATACCACGTACGGGACACCCTCTCCCGCGGCTGTGGGCCAGGCCGCCTTCACCGCGGCGGCGAGCGCCTCAGCGGTCGCGAAGCGTCCGCCACCCGGTCCATCGGTGCCGACAAAGTCGGTGTCGCAGAAGTCGCAGGTGGCATCGGCGCGATCGGACTCGCGCCCGCTCCAGAGGTTGCAGCCGGCAAAGCGACAGAACACCGCTGGCCTCCCGGCCTGGGCGCCCTCCCCCTGCAGGGTGTAGAAGATCTCCTTGACGGCGTAGCTCATGCCGACTGGTACCGGGCCGGATCAGGGCG
>SPDF01000375.1 GCA_004525055.1 Gemmatimonadales bacterium
ATCGCGCAGTCGGGCGAGCGCCCAGTTGGCATAGGCATTACCAACCAGCGGGAGACGATTCTCCTCTGGGATCGGAAGACCCTCGAGCCCCTCGGGCGGGCCATCGTCTGGCAGGATCGCCGCACGGCGCCGCGCTGTGTCGAGCTCCGCGCCCTCGGGATCACGGAGATGCTGCGGGAACGAACCGGGCTCTTGCTCGATCCCTACTTCTCCGCCACCAAGCTGGAATCGATGCTTGCCGACGGGGATGTCCGGGTCCGGGCGGAACGGGGAGAGCTGGCGGCGGGCACGGTGGATAGTTGGCTCGTGGCGCGGCTTACCGGCGGGACGAGTCACGTCACCGATCACACCAACGCTTCGCGGACAATGCTCTACGGGCTCGAGTCCCGAAGCTGGGATCCCGAATTGCTCACGCTCTTCGGGATTCCCCCCACGCTCCTTCCATCGATCGTCCTGTCGGGGGCAGTGAGCGCAGAGAGTCGGCCGGAACAGTTCGGCTATGCGATGCCGATTGCGGGAATGGCGGGCGACCAACAGGCGGCACTCTTCGGGCAGGGGTGCGTCACCGCGGGTAGCGCCAAAAATACCTACGGCACGGGGACCTTTCTCCTGATGCACACCGGCGACCGTCGCCCCCACTCGGAACATGGGCTCCTCGCCACAGCCGCCTGCGGCCCTCGCGGGGAGCCGGCCTACGCGCTGGAGGGAAGCGTCTTCATTGCCGGTGCCGCCATTCAGTGGCTGCGCGATGGACTTGGCCTGGTGGCGCGGGCCGACGAATCGGAGGCGCTGGCGCGGAGCGTCGCTGACACCGGTGGGGTGCATTTCGTCCCGGCGTTCGTCGGACTCGGGTCACCCCACTGGGAGGCGGAGGCGCGCGGGACGGTCACCGGGCTCACGCGGGGGACGACACGGGCGCACCTGGTGCGCGCTGCCCTCGAGGCGATGGCCTTCAGCAGTGCGGAGCTGGTGGACACGATGCGGGCGGACGCCGGCTTCGCACCGGACGCCCTGCGGGTGGACGGTGGGGTCAGCGCCAACGACTGGCTGATGCAGTTCCTCGCCGATGTGCTTGGCGCACCGGTCGAGCGGCCCGATATGTTCGAGACGACGGCCCTGGGCGCGGCGGGATTGGCGGGGATCACGCTCGGCGTCTGGCGGGATTCCGGGCAGTTCCTGGAAGGCAGGCGCTTCACCCGGTTCGAGCCCGCCTCGACTTCGGCGGAACGAGCTGCCTGGCGCGCAGGCTGGGAGCGGGCCATCCATGCGGCGCTCGCCTGGGCACGGTTCGAAGCGACCGATCGCTAGCGTCAGAACGGCCCCGGGCACTGTGCCCGGGGCCGTTCGTCCATCGAGGCGCCCATCACCTTACTTGATGGTGATCTTGCTCCGCACTTCCGGTGCGGCCTTCGGCAGCATCACGTTCAGCACGCCGTCGGTGTAGTGCGCCTCGATCTTCCCCTCCATCACGGCGACCGGGAGGCGGATCGTCCGCATGAACTTGCCGGTTTCCCGCTCTCTGTACAGGAAGTTCTCGCCGGGAACTTCCTTGACGGCCTCGCGATGGCCGGTGATGGTCAGGACTTCACCGGTCAGTTTCACGTCCAGATTCTCCTTCGGCATGCCGGGCACTTCGAGCCGGATCATGAACGCCTTGTCATTCTCGGCGAGATCCAGCGTCGGCACCCACGTGCCTTCGAATCCCCTGGTTGTGAGTTCGGGGAAGAGCGGCCCCGTGAGGAAGGGATCAAACAGGCGATCGATCTTCTCCACGTTGCCGAGGATCGGGTTGAGCTTAGCGAGTTTCATAACGCCCCCTGGTGGATGATGCGACCCTAACATAGGACCGAGGGGGTGAAATGATGGTGAACGATCGGCGAAACTTTCTTGTCCCGCCGTGGTTACCCTCCGATCAGCAGGCCGACCGAAGCGCCGGCGGCGTAGAGCAGGAACGCCTGCAATGTCATCGCCTGCGCCGGAACGATGCGCGCAGTGTCTTCCGGGGAGGCCAGCAGGGCCCGCGCGGCGGGGATGTAGCGCAGCGCGGCGATGCCACCGAGCCAGACCGACATCGGCAGCCCCGCCGCCGGCAGGCACACAACGAGCAGTGCGGCAGCCACTCCGAGCCACGCGAACCCTTTCGCCGCCCGCGGGCGCCCCAGACGCACCACGAGCGTCCGCTTGCCGGAGAGCGCGTCTGCGGAGTAGTCGGGAAACTCGTTGATCCAGAGAAATGCGGCGATCAGGATGCCGAGAGGGAGCGAAAGCAGGACGACTGTGATCGGGATTGTTCCGCGCTGGACCAGGTAGGTGCCGGCGCAGA
>SPDF01000151.1 GCA_004525055.1 Gemmatimonadales bacterium
GGCATGCCGCAGGTGGAGGTGGCCTTCGACATCGACGCCAATGGCATCCTGCACGTGTCGGCCACGGATAAGACCACGGGCAAGGAACAGAAGATCCGGATCGAGGCGTCCAGCGGCCTGAGCGACCAGGACATCGAGAAGATGGTCAAGAGCGCCGAGTCTCACGCGTCGGACGACCAGAAGCGTCGAGACGAAATCGAGGCACGGAACCAGCTCGACGGCCTGATGTACAAGGTGGAGAAGGACAGCAAGGAGTGGGTGGATCGCCTCTCCGAGGAGGCTAAATCCAAGCTGGATAACGCGTTGGAAGGCGGCAAGGGCGCCCTCAAGACCGGCGACCCGGACCTCATCCGGCGGGCGCTGGACGAGTTGAACGCGGCCTATTCTGCTGCGGGCGCCTCGCTCTACCAGAGCGCGCAGTCCACATCGGAACCAACACCGGACGGCGCGGGCGCCGCCGAGGGAGCCGCCCCGGCCGAGGATGTCGTCGAAGCCGACTACGAAATCGTGGACGACAGCAAGAAGTAGCTCGCGACTGAAACCTTTTCCTGCGCATCCGGGTTATGATGGAATAACCCGGCTGCGCCGGGAAGTGTATACATACATCACATAGCCGAAGGCCCTCCTCATGTCCGTTCGCACCCGTAACTGGCTCAAGTTCGGAAGTCTCGTCGGCCTGGCGTTCATGCTGGGACTGCTCCTCGCCGGCGTGCTGGAACTGCCGGGCGCCACGCAGGCCCAGTCCCAGTCGGGGCTGCTGGCCCAGCCCACAGGGTACCAATCAGCCATCCCGGTGGTCACGCGGCAGCCCGGCGCCGCCAGCAGCCCCGCCGCCAACATGCTGGTTGCCCTGAGTGACGCGTTCGCCGACGTCGCCGAAAGCGTGAAGCCGAGCGTCGTCGTCGTCCGCTCCCAGAAGACCAATGCCGCTCCCCAGGCGCAGCTCCCCCCCGAGATGCAGCGGTTCTTCCCGCACAACCGGCCGGGGCCGCGGGTCGAGCAGGGCGGCGGCACCGGCTTCGTGGTCTCTGCCGACGGCCTGATCCTGACGAACAACCACGTGGTCGAAGGCGCCGACAAGGTGACTGTTGAGCTCCCCGACCGTCGAGTCTTCGAGGCATCCGTCGTGGGCACTGACCCGAACACCGATGTGGCCGTGGTCCGGATCAAGGCCGCCGGCCTCAAGCCAGTGGTCTTCGGCAACAGCGACGAGGCGCGCGTCGGCGAGTGGGTACTCGCCATCGGCAACCCGCTCGGCAATGCCCTGACGTTTACCGTCACGAGCGGCATCATCAGCGCCACCGGCCGCGGGCTGATCGGTCTTCCCAACCGCTCCCAGGGAAGCATCCAGGACTTCATTCAGACGGACGCCGCCATCAACCCCGGCAATTCCGGCGGGCCCCTGATCAATGTCCGCGGCGAGGTGATCGGCATCAACTCCGCCATCGCCAGCGAGACCGGTCTGAACGCCGGCTATGGGTTCGCGATTCCGATCAACCTGGCCCGCAACGTCATGGACCAGTTGATCACCATTGGTCACGTGGAGCGTGCGGCCCTCGGCATCACGATCCGCGATGCCGGGCCAAACGATGCCGCCTACGTCGGTCTGGCCGAAATCCGTGGAGTGAAGGTCGAGCAGTTCTCGGCCAATTCGCCCGCCGAGGCTGCCGGCATTCGACCGGGTGACATCATCATCAGCGTAGATGGAAAACCGGTCAACTACACAGCCCAGTTGCAGCAGGCCATCGGATTCAGCCGTCCTGGACAGCTCGTGCAGGTCGAGGTGGCGAGGAAGGGCGGCGCCCGGAAGACATACACAGTGAAATTGGTCGCGCTGAACGTCCCTGAACCACCCCAAGACCTGGCCGCGATGAAGGCTGAAGCGGAAGCGCCCGTTGTCGGCGCTGCGATCGCCCCGCTGGGCATCACCGTCCAGAAGCTCACCGCGGAGGACGCGGCACAAATGGGCCTCGCCCGCGGGACAGGTGGCCTCATGGTGCTGGACGTCACTCCGGACGGGCCGTCCTGGGGCGTTCTCAGTCCCGCACGCGCGGGAGGCCCACCGGAGATCATTCTCAGTGTCGAGGGCACGCCGGTCTCGGATGACGCGGAACTTCGGGCCGCCCTGGCCAAGCCCGGCCCCGGTGATGTCGTGACGCTGGATATCCTCCGGCCACTCCAGTCCGGGAATCTCCGCCGGATCGAACGGATCAAGCTGGCGGCCGAGTAGGCTCGACCTCGCGACGGCAGAGAGTAAGCGGGGCGGGGGAGGGGCACGGCGCGCCGTGCCCCTCCCCCGCCCTGCTGCTTACATTGCAGCGTGAACATCCGTCCCCCCTTCCGCTGGGCTGTGTTGGCCCTCACCTTGGCGTGTACCCCGGACGCCCCTCGGGACACTGGGAGCCCCTGGCTCACCGACAGCGATTTTGTGGTTGCCGGTCTGGCCGACGACGCCGACTCGTCGGAGGTGCTCGCGATGCTTGGCGAGCCCGACTCTATCATTTCGATTCCAGACCCCGACGAACCGGACATTGAGCTCCTGGCGTGGGTGTACCCGGACCTCGGTGTCGCCCTCGCCGATGACGGTCTCCGCTATGGCATCACCCTCACCGGCCAGGCGGCCGTCACTGCCCGCGGGTTGCGACCGGGTGACTCCGTCACACGGGTGCTCGAATTGTACGGCCGGCCCCCGCGCCGTATGGCAGCGGCGTGGGACTACATCGCCACGGACGATCCCAATGGCCTCCACGTGATGCGAGTCGGCCTCGAGGGTGACCGCGTGTCGTGGATCTTCCTCGGATGGTTGCTGGAGTGACTTCATGACCCACCGTTTCAGGCTCCTCCGTGTCGTCGAAACCGCCGAACGGCTCCCACCGGCGCTGCAGCCCCCGTTCTGGGGCGCACTCCTCGGCCTGGCCGTCACGGCAGTGCTGATTCTTGCCAGCGTGCCCCTCTGGCTATTCCAGGGCCGCACCGACGTCCCTGCCGCGGTCCTCGACATGGGGCTGGCCGGCCTCATGGCAGGGGCGGCCGGAGGGGCGATCGCCCTGATCCTGGCCGGGCTGCGCAACGCAGGACCACTGGGCTACTACGCTCTCTGGATCATCGCGAACACCGGGGCCGCACTCATCTACCTGGGGCTCCTGCGGCTCTTCGGACGGGGAGAGGTGCTTGGGCTGGACCGCGCATTTGCACCGCTCATTGTCGCGGGGCTCGGTGCCCTCAACGGGTTGATTGTGGCCCGGGCCCTGGGGCGCAGTGGCCGGGAGTCGTACGGCGAATTCCGCAGCTCCGCCAACCTGGTGGCCGGGGCCTTGCTCGCAGAGACCGCCGACCTTGAGCGCCGGGCTCGGAACAATCCCGCGGCGGCGAAGGATCTCGATCAGGTGCGACAGGCCGAGCCGAGCGCGGCCTACCTGCGGCTCCTGGAGCGAGTGGGGAGACGGCTTGAGGCCCTTCCAGCGGCCGACCTCGACGCCCAGCACGCCCGCGAGCACCTTGCCGAACTGGTCACCCGGGTACGCGAAGACGTGCAGCGACTGGCGGTGGACCCTGAGTTCGCGGCCGAACTGAAGCATCGGCAGGAAGTCGCGGAGGAATTGTTCCAGCGGGAACTCGAGCGCGAAGCCAAACGACTTCGAAAATCTGGAGAGAATACGCCTGAGGTGAAGGAGACGCTCGGTGCCATCGAGCGGGAGCTGCGGGGAGGGTCCAGCGGGGAATCGTGACCCCGACGCGATACAGCACCGGCGACCGTGGCGGAATGGCAGACGCGCCTGGCTTAGGACCAGGTGGGGAAACCCGTGGGGGTTCGAGTCCCTCCGGTCGCACTCAACATCCTGGAGGTCACATCACAACCCGCATCGTCATGAACCCCAACGGTCCAATCCGGATCGAGGGCGAGTTTACGCTGGTGGACGCTGAGGGAACGGCCTTTGGGCTTGGGGGTCGGACGACGATTGCCCTCTGTCGCTGCGGCCACTCGGCCAGCAAGCCATTTTGCGATGGAGCCCACGCCCGCGAGGCATTTCGGGAGCCTGCTGTTGCCCGGGACCTCCCCCCCCGCCCGGGGAGCTGACCCGCAGGATTCGTTTGCCCGGCTCACGGCGGCCGGGTAGATTTCCCCCCGCCATGACAACTATCACGATTGAAGCGACCAGCGGCGATGCCGCATCGAAGTCCCTCCAGGTAACCGTGCCCGTGGAGCGGGTCCGCATTGCCGAGGATCGGGCCGTCCAACAGGTCTCGCGCAACGTTCGGCTCCCCGGGTTCCGGAAGGGGCACGCTCCCCCCGCCATCGTCCGCAAGCGCTACCACGACGCGATCCGACAGACGGTGCTCGACGAGGTGATCCGCGAAAGCTGGGATCAGGCGCGCGAGTCCGAGGCGCTGAAACCGGTGGCTGACCCCTCGGTCCGCAATCTCAAGTTCGACGAGAGCGGCTCCATCGAGTTTGAGTTGCACGTCGAGGTGCGCCCCGAAGTGACCGTTGCAACCGTCGGCGGGTTCACTGTGGTCCGCGACGTTCCCGAGGTCACCGACGCGCAGGTCGAAGAACAGATCGGGCGGCTCCGTGAGCAGAAGGCCACCTGGCTTCCGGTGGAGGGCCAGAAGCCCAGCCCCGGCCAGATGGTCCAGGTGGACGTCACCGCACTCGATGACGACGCGTCACCCGAGCCACAACCCCACTCGATCGTGCTCGGCGAGGGGCAGGCGCTACCGGCCCTCGAGGAACGAATCATGGAGCTCCAGCCCGGCGAGGAGGCGGAGACGGAAGTCCGACTCCCTGATGACCACCCCGACGAGAGCCGCCGCGGGAAGATCCGGAAACTCAAGGTGGCGCTCCACGAGGTGAAACGGCAGGAACTGCCTCCCCTGGACGATGCCTTTGCCCGGGAAGTCGGCGACTTCGACGACCTGGCCGGCCTCCGCGTCGGCGTGCGCACCGACCTCGAGCAGGACGCGGTGCGCGAGGCTGACGCCCGCGTGCGCGACCAGTTGATTCAGAAGCTGGTCGAGGCGAACAGCATCGAGGCGCCTCCCTCCCTGGTCCATCGCGTCATCCACGGTTACCTCCACGCCTATGGCGTTCCGGAGGAGAAAGAGCCGGAGTTCGCGGCGCAATTCCAGCCGGTGGCCGAAGCCCAGGTCCGGCGCGACCTCGTCCTGTCCGCCGTCGCCGAAGCCCAGAGCCTGTACGCGACCGAGGCGGACGTCGAC